>NZ_JAKMTQ010000001.1:0-232743 GCF_025773245.1 Campylobacter sp. CNRCH_2007_0968H
ACTTTTATTAGTTAATTGAAGCAAAAATATAACATCTTTTATAACTTGTAAAATATCATTTGCTACTTCACCATAGCCCCAAGTAAAGATAATATGATTATCATCTATATTTGTAGCACCAAATAATAAAGAAGGTGCAAAAATTAAAGCACTAAGGAATAAAATGTAAAATCTTTTCATCAATTGTATTAAAGAAGTTAAAGAGTTTGTTTGATATAATTATATTAAGGGTGCAACGCCAAAGGGGCGCAACCCTTTAGCGTTAATTTACCGCCCAGAAGGGAGGTGAGCATAATGCTAACAAAAATTATCCTTATAATTATACTCTTAACACTTTGCTATGTCAAGGCTCATTGAGTACCCCCTGCTTTTGCAGGGTTTAGGATAATCCCTTTGGCTTACCAAACAAACTTTTAACTAAACTCTATCTCCTTTCTATAATTTTATTTTTCTTTTTAATTAGTAGGTTTTCTTGTTAAATTCTCAAGATTGCTTTCAACCTTTTCTTGTATTTTTATAGAATCAGCTTGTATTTTATCTACATCAATACTTCCAACAATATCAGCAATAAAATCACTTAAATCTATTTCACTAAAATCCAACTTTTGAAATTCTTCTGGAGTAAATCCTCTACAATCAAGACTTTTTGGAGAACCCCAACCTCTTCCAATTTGTGGGCGTCCTTGTTCATTAAATATTCTTGCTAATTTTGAATTAAAACAACAATGTGTTTTTTTATGCTGAATACAAGCTATGAATTTAATTTTTTTAGAGCAATATTCACCAACTTCTACACATCTATTTTGCTTATTGAGTTTTGCTAGCTTTTTTTCATCTTCTTTACAAGGTACAAGCCCTATAAATACTTTATCTTTATCACAGCAACCACCACCAGTTAAGCCAAAAAATTTGTCTTTAGAGCGACATCTATTATCTTTTTTATTAAAGATAAAAATTTGTCCTCTATAAGAACCATCATCTTCCCAACCATTATTATTTTCATCATTAATACCAACTTGAGTATCTTCATCTTCGATATGGCTAGTGCTTTTTTAAAACACAACTATTACATTTAAAATAGTTATCGTTTTAAACATACAATATCTTTACTAACTTCTAAAACTATCTAAAGCATAGCATTTATATTTTATTTTACAGTATAAACAGGACATAAAATAAAATATTTAGTATAGTATAATGTAGAAGAAAAAATTTAAATGGTAATGATTTTAAAAATGTTTATAGCTTTGAAAAAATAGCTAAAATTATACTAGGGGTTAAATCTTTAAAATAAGATTTAATCTACTTTAGCAATTCATATAATAGCAAATATTCTATTTTTGAAATTGTTTCTTGAATATATTAACACTTACTCTTCATTAGTCAGGCAGTATTTTTCTTTATTAGAATTTAAATTCACAATATTCTTTCCTTGAAATTCACACTCTAAAAATTTTAATACATCACCTATTTAGCAAAACAATATCACTTTTTTACACATTTTTACAATAAAATACAAAGTATGTGCAAAAGTATGTGCAAATGAAAAAATATTTCATTAAAGTATGGATATTTAGGGGTTTGGTTGGTAAATTACATGCCTGCTAAATCCACCATTTATTTTTTACTCCCAAATGCTATTTTTCAACAAATTATCTTTAAAATCCTATATTTAAGGGATTATATAAACATTCTTTTTTATTCTATTTTGTTATTTTTTGTGTTAAAATATTGCAAAAAAAGTGGGTTACTTTTAAAAAAGTGGGTTACTAAATGGGTTACTTTTTACAATAATACAAAGAATAAAAATGGCAAAAATTAATAAACTTACAGATAGTTTCTTAAAAAGCGTAAAATGCGATAATGGTAAAAAATTTATAAAATTTAGCGATCCTAGTATAAAAGGATTATATGTTTTTGTTTATCCTAGTGGTAGAAAACTATTTAAAACAAGACAAGCTAATGATACTTATATAACACTTGGGGAATATCCCTTGCTTTCCCTAGCAGAACTTAGAGAAATAGCTATAAATTCACACAAACTAAAAGCCAAGGGTCAAAACATAAGCAATGCAAAAAGATTGAAATTTGGCGTATTATATGATGAAGTATTAGAAAATGCAAGAAAGAGTAATTTAGCAGCGAAAACAATCCAAAGAGGACTAAGCTACAAAGAAGGTATTTTTAAATCTTTAGAATATAAAAATATTAATGATATAAAAAGAGTAGATATTGTTAATATTTTAAAGACCATAGAGCATAAAAGCGCTACGCTTCAAAAAGCAAAGATATGGATAAATAAAGTATTTGAATATGCTTTACAACTTGAGATCATAGAAAACAATCCCGTAGCTTCTATCAAAAACAATATTGTATTTAAAAAACCAAATCAGGTTATACACCAACCTACCCTATTAGATGAATCTGATATTAAAGAATATATAAATACTCTAATACATTCAGATATCAAACAAAGTCATAAAAATTTAATGCTTTTTGTGCTTTTAACAGCCCAAAGACCTGGCAATATTATAAAAGCTACTTGGGATGAGATAGACTTTAAAAATGAAATTTGGACTATATCAGCTCAAAAAATGAAAATGCGTAAAGAGCATAATATAGCATTAAGCAAACAAGCCATAAGTATATTAAAAAATCAATATGCGATTAAAGTCAATGATTATGTTTTTGCTGGTTCTTCTAAAAAAGGATGTAATAGTGAAAATATCACATGCAATACCAATAAACGCTTAGGATATAAAGGAATTCAAAGCGCGCATGGATTTCGTGCTATGTTTAGAAGCATTGCAAACGAAAAGCAATTGGAACATGGAGTAAGTATGGATATAGCAGAGCAATGCTTAGCTCATGAGCAAAAAAATGCAATATTGAAAGCTTACAATAGAAGTAAAAATATAGAATTAAAAAGAAGATTAATACAGTGGTGGGGAGATTATATAGAAAAACTTGCAGGAAAGCTTAGCTAACCTTGCAATATTTTATCCAATCATCGATTTCTTTCTTTTCATACATTAAAACTTTTCCTACTCTAACACCCTTTGGAAAGTTATAAATGGCTTGATTTTTTCTCATTCTCATTTTTCTTATCCTATCAACGCTAAAACCCAAATACTGTGCAACTTCTTTTGTACTTAATAATTTCATATTAATCCTTTTTAATGTTTGTTTCTAAATTGAGTGATTTTATAATGGCTTTTTGCTCTTCATAACTTAAAGTATGCGCTAATAATACTTTGACATTCTCAAAATCAAAACTATTATAAGAAACTCTTGTATCTATAAGCTTTATACATATTCTTTTAAGCTCTACATCAAGCCAAGCCTCTATCTTCCAATAATGTCTAATTTCTTCTTCTAAAGAGTTACATCCATTAGAAAACGAAAGATCATTTCTTATAGAAAGAAATTCTTTAAGCATTTTTGATAATTGTTGTTTTATTTCTTCTAAGTGTTTTTCTATCAAATTTCTTTGATCTAAAAAATCTTTCATCATTTGTAGCATTTTGTCTCCTTTATGTTTAATCTTTTATTGAATTTATCTTTTAAAACCGGTTTAATATTTTAAATACAACTCTATAAATTGCAGTAAATATGTATTTTCCAACAAGCTACATTTTTCAACTTCACCTAATTAATGTTATGCAATACTAAGTCTTTCGAAAGTTTCTTTAATAATATTTTATTTATCTATGTTTTGTATGAGATTATCTGATTTTAAAATCAGATAATCTTTACTATTGGAAATTTTAAGAAGTAAAAATACAAGATTTTTAGTTGAGTGGATTAAAAGTACTTTTAATACAAATTGCATCACCATTGCACTTAGGACATATATCTTGATATTCAAAATCTTCATGATCTTCGAATACACATTTGATAACATCGGTATATTCCTCATAACCACAACCTTCATCAATGCACTTTACCAAAGCTTTACCGCTAATTTCTGACATTTTTGAAATCCTTTCATTAAAATATGAAATGATATTTAAAAATAAATTTATTAATAATTAGTTAATAATGTAATATTTTATATACAAATTTTCTCTATTTTTGAGAAAATATTCAATTTGCTTAACAACTTATAACTTTTTTCATCAAAATTAAAAAATTTGCATTTCATTCCTCTATATTTTCTTGATTAAAAAGATTAGGTTCTTTCATTTGCTCAAGCTCTCTTATAGCTGTTTTTAAATCTTCTTTATATTCTTTAATGGTTGAATTTAAAGCACTTCTTTCATACTCTGCATGCTCTATGGCTTTATGTAAAGATACAATTTTCATAGATAGCTCTTTTAGATTATTTTGATTATCTATGTTTTCCATTTTTACTCCTTTTTATAATATTTTCAAGCATATCTATACCCCTTTGAAGTATTTGTTTTTCTTCTGTTGTTCTTGATTTAAGCTCATTAGTGTTTTTTGAACAAATATCGTAAAATACAAAATCAATGCGTTTATAAAGTTTGATTTTTTTCTTGTATTCACATCTTAAGTCATTTTTGATACTTTCTTTGCTTCTTTCAAACAAATCTATAGCAAAAGGATTATCAAAATAAAAACACAGCATTCTTTCATTTGCACTATTGATAATCCTTGCTTCTTTCAAACTATATTTTAAGTCATTTTTTAAACATGCACGAGCTATTTCATTAGCCTCAATTGTATGTGTTATGATACTCATGCAACATCCTTTAATGCATATGGTTTTATATCTTTTGTCCATCTTGGATTGATTAAATATTTTGTTTGTTTAATAAGTAATAGTTCTTTTGTAAAGCTATATGTTTTACCTAGTAAAGCTATAAAATCATATATAAAATCTAAAGCATCATGAATGTGTTTATGCTGTATGTATTTTAAAAATTTATAGTTTAGTTTGAAAGTTAATTCTAATCTTTCCCAGTCTTTAAATTCTTCTTTAATTTTTTCTTTGTGATAACTAGTCTGCTTTTCATACTTATCATAAATCAAAATTCTATCAAGATCAAAAAACTTACTATGCACCCCATTTACATAAAGAGATTTTTTATAAAAAACCATTTCGCCTTTGATTTTTTTATTTAAAGACAACTCATGCAAATGTTCTTCATATTTTCTCATAGAAGCACTTTCATCACAAAAATCACAAGCTATATCAAAACTATAAGCCTTAAACCTCTTAACCATTTTACTTAACACCTTATACACATCAGCTACCACACTTTTGCTAGGCTGAAAAAGACCATTAAACTGTACTTCTACATAAAAGTCTTTTTTCTTTTTATTTTTTCTAGCAACTTCATGGGTATCTTTTGAATTTTCTATCACTATTATGGTATTTGATAAACTTTTATTTCTAGGTTTGATGTTTATATACCTAACCTTAAACTCATAAAACTTATCTTTTGTTTTGATATTTTTAAACTTCTCTTTTGTGTATTTTTCTATAGCTTTATTGCGGTTTGTTTTTCTAAGTTTTGTATATAAATCATGTTTTTTAAGAAATTTATAAAATGCAAATTTTGGGATTACAAATTTGATACTATCATAGCCTATGTTTTGCATTTTATTCCTTTCTTTTTTTGCTATTTTGCTACCTTATCAAAACCTTTTTTCATAACTAAAGATTTTGAATTTGCCTTTGTAAGTTTAAATCCTTTTGAGCTAAGCTCACTTATTAAACTTTCTATTTCTCTTGCTTTTTCAAATGCATCATTTTCTTTTTGTATGGGCTTAAAATTCATTACTATCCTTTCAATAATTCTTTTGCTTTTATCAAGAGTTTTTTTAAGTCATCTAAGTTAGATCTTAATTCATCCTCATCGCACTCTTCCATGTAGCCAATTAAATCTAAGCATTCTTTGTTAATTAAAGCCAAAGCTCTTGCGTGTTCTATGGCTGTATTAATTTTTTCTTTAAAAGACATTTTCTTCCTTTTTATAGTGCATAAATGGAAGTTAAAAACCACCATAAAGGTGGTTACTCAAAATAAAGAAAGCTAATATGGCTTATAAGGGAGTTTAACTCCCATTTAAACACTACTTATGTCAAAACATAGAGCCTGCATTCAAAGTTATTTAAACTTTTGGTATTTTGACAATTTAACAAAGCTTTTTAAAAAGCCCACTTTCCCACCCGTCGCCGTGGAGTGTGATAAATAAAGAACACGCTAGCTTGATCACCAAGCTAGCTATAAGGAAACTCACTTAAAACCTAGTTTCAAGCTTTTAAAAACCTTTTAAGCACACTTAGAAAATGTGCTTAATGAGGTTTTCAAGCTACCTCATCAATTTCTTTTAAAAGTTCAGAAATCTCCTGTATAGTTTTTGTTTTTTCTTCCACTAAAGCTGTAAATTTTTTATGCTTTAGTTTTAAATCTTTTAATCTCTTAGATAATCTCAAATCCTCATTCAAAAAACCAAGTCTTAAAAGTGCTTTTTCCACTTTAGAATTTGTTTTGCTTTTATTGCTAAGCCAAACCTTTAAAGTTTGATTTTTCAAATTGAGTTTTCTTTCCATTTCATCAAAAGTTTTTAACCCTAACTTTTCTTGAATTTTCTCTTTAATACACATTCAATTACCCTCATAATGAACTATAATGGTTTCAAATAAACCATCACTAATAGCTTCTAGTTTTACAAAATTATGATCAAGTAAAAAATTCAAAGCTTCATTAAATTCGCTTTCTTTTATGTTCATTCTTTTAAAAAGCGTGTCTTTTTTTATAGATTTTTCATTGCTGAGTATATTTGATATGGTGTTTGCATATGCTCTTATCATTTTGTTTCCTTTATCTTTATAATTACAAACATAACCAATAAGATAGCTATAATCACACCAGCTATAATCCAATCTTGCATTATGTATCCTTTTTTATACTTAAGCAAAAAGTTGGTATTCTTTTTGCTAAAAAATAATTATTTTTATGTTTTAAAATTAATTATTTTGTGAAATTATAAAAAAAATATACTCATTTGTCAAGTTATATTTTACATTTGAAAGGTATCTTTTTATGGAAGTAAAAGAAATATTGAAAAAATGGATGCTAGAACAAAATTTGAAAACCTATAAAGAACTAGCAGATTACCTAGGTGTTGCCGCAAATACCATAGATGTTTGGAAACAAAGAGGTTATATACCTGAAAAAAATATACTTAAATATACTCAAATGAATATAAATAACACAAACGACATAGAAAATATAGTTAAAATCAGATATTTTCCTAATGTTTACGCTGGTGCAGGTTTTGGAAACGATAACAGCGATGAAAACTTTCAAACTATATGTCTTGATAAAAATTTTTTAGTAGAAATATTAGGTATTCCTTACAAAACACAATATGATATGATAAAAATATTTGGCGATAGCATGGAACCTTTTATACAAAATGGAAGTTTTGTTATAGTTGATACTAGTAAAAATTCTCTCGATAAGATCAAAAATGCTGATGTGGCTATTTTTAGATACGATGGTGAATTATTTTGCAAACGCATAAGAAAAAATGTCCTTGATGATGAAATTATCATAAGTAGTGATAATATAGGTTTTGAAGACAAAAAAATTAAAAAATCTGCATTAAAAGACTATGTATTTTTAGGTGTTGTAATTTGCTCGTGTAACACTAAAATATTCTTAAATCAAATAGAAAGGGTTTAAAATAAAATATTATATTCCTTCTAAACTATCAAAATTTATAGATGACAATCTAGGTTATCATGTTCTTTATTTGATAGGAATTGTTTTTATTTTGTGTTTTAAACTACATTCTTTCTTACTTATTTTGGGTTTTATATTAATTACTATTGTAACAATTATAGATTTACATCATATTATTAAAAAAATTAATCTTACCAAACTATATAATATCTTGGTATTTTTTGGGTTGTATTATATAGCTGAATTTTTTTCAAGAAATGTAGTTTATATAGTTGTAGATAATGTACCAGATAGCTATAGCTATGCTATTAATATTTTAAATATTATACATATTATTTCAATATTGATTTTTTTTATATCACTCCCTTTGATAGTTATTTTATTAATATCTACACTAATATATATATTGCAAACTATACTTAGCGCTATAGGTATAAAATTTAATTTTATAAATCAAATAATTTTTAGTTTTATACTTAAGCGAACTCATTTTAAAAACGAACTCCATGTTATTTATTTTGCATTTTTTGGTACTTTATCCATGCTGTATTTTTTAATTTTTTTAACAAATGTGTATTTTAATGCACTTAGTTTTACTCCTAATATTATTCATATAAGTTCATATTATCAAAATAATAAAATATGCTCAAAAATATCACCTGATTCATATATACATATACTAGGAGATAATAAAGTATCTATATCCCCTTTTAACACTAAATTTGCATTTAACTTAATTACAAACAAGCCTAATTTCACAACCCAAGAATGTAATTAAAAAAAATAATGATTTTAAAATATATAAATAATATCTTTTTAAAAATAGTTATAATATAATTACCAAAATTTTATTTGGTAATTATATTAAGGGGTAAAATATGGATTTTGAAAATTCTATAAATTCTATAGCGGAAACAATAGCAGAAAGAAAAAATTTAGTAAATACTGAAGAATCAACCAAAATGACTTTCATCATGCCGTTTTTAAAAGCATTGGGGTATGATGTGTTTGATCCAAGCGTAGTAGTCCCTGAATACATAGCCGATATTGGAACAAAAAAAGGTGAAAAAGTAGATTATGCTATTTTCAAAGATGGAAAACCTTTTATATACATAGAAGCTAAAAATCACACTGAAAATTTAAGCAATCACAATAACCAACTAACTAGATATTTTAACACATCACCTAGTGTTAAATTTGCTATTTTAACAAATGGAATAGAATATAGATTTTTTACAGATCTTGATCAAATAAATATAATGGATCAAATTCCTTTTTTAACAATTAATCTTGAAAAACTAAAAGCTAGAGATATTAAAGATTTAAAAAAATTTATATGTTCAGATTTAAATCTAGATGAGATACTAAACACAGCAAAAGAAAAAAAATATTATCAAAGTATACAAGATATCTTCAAAAGAGAGATAGAAAACCCAAGTGATGATTTTGTTGTTCTTTTTGCAAAACAACTCACAGACAAAAGAATGACCGCCTCAACTATTGAGGAATTTAGAACTTATATAAAAAAATCTTTTAAAGAACTTATAAATGATATAGCATATGATAAAATCACTAGTATAAAAAACAATCTTCAAGAAATTAACAACGATGAAGATGAAGAAAGCTACGATGATGAAAAAGAAATTATAACAACAGAAGAAGAACTTCAAGGCTTTTACATAGTAAAATCTATTCTTGCTGGTGCGGGTGCTAACTTACAAGATATATCCTACAAAGATACTTTAAGCTATTTTGCAATCTTGTATCAAAATAGAGTAACAAAATGGATATGTAGGTTAAATTTTACAAAAACAAAAAAATGGGTAAGTTTCCCAGATGACACATACGAACAAATAGAAAAACTAGAAGATTTGTATAAATTGCAAGATAAGATCATCAAGTCATATAATGATAGAAAGTAATTTCTATCATTAAGATAAAATACAATGTATATATTTGCGATCATAGGTGCTATTTTTTATTGGATATTTATTATATGCTTAATAATATACATGATTCAAAGTGTATATAAAAAAGAACTGTATTTTTTTACTAACAATAAAATTATCAATTATTTAATATCAAAAGAAAAACAATGTTTGGTTATTTTGGGGTCTTGGGGCTGTGGAAAAACATATTTTTGGAAACAAATAGAAAAAGAAATTACTTTAAACCTTAATAGTAAAAAAGTTATCTATATAGATCTTTTTGGCAAAGAAAGCTATAAACAAGTAATAGAAGAAATAGTAGTAAGTTTACATGGAAATTATAATAATATTACAAAAAAAACTTTTAAAGGTTTAGAAGGTTTAATTAAAGGTGCAAGTGGTGGTTTAATAAATATAGATAGTGATGTTATTTTTTCCTTTTTAAAAAAAGAAGATTTTGAAAAAATCATTGTATGTCTTGATAACATAGAAAGAAAATCAGATAATCTTCCTTTGAAAGAAATTTTAGGACTTGTAAATTTACTCAAAGAAGAAAAAGAATGTAATGTTGTTATGATTCTCAATAAAGATAAGTTAAAAAAACAAAATGACAATTCAGATAATAATAAAGAGGGTAAACAAGATACTAAAGACTGGTATCAAGAATACAAAGAAAAAGTTGTTGATTGCGAATATATCATAAAAGACAATAACGAAATTGCCAAAGGCTTGATTGAAAAAGCATTTACACAAAATAAAGAGATAAAAGGTAGTTTAGTTAATATTAGTTTAAAACATTATACAGATACTTGCAATAATAATCTAAGATTATTATTAAAAATATTAGAACATATAAAATATTTTAATAAAGAATGTTTTATGCTGTATTATGACAAAACAAACAAAAAAGAATTTGAAATAATTGCAAATGAATATTATTTAGCAATTTTTCATGCTGTAAAAGACTTTTATATACAAAAAAACAAAAAGGAAAATGTAGATGATATATACCGTATAGTTACAAGGTATTTGAATAATTTTTTTATTATAGATGATAATGATAAAAAAACATTAAATAATATATTTTCTCAGCAACTATCATCTGAATTATTTTTAAAATTTGAAAAAACTTATACTGCATATTTTTATAAAAATAGTAGCGATGCTAATTTTAAAATCGAATTAGAAGAAATATTGCAAAATTCTAATGATAAGTTAGAAAAAATTACAAAATATTTAAGTTCTGAAAAATTTTTGGAAGCATTATATTGGTTTAAAAAAATAACAAAATCAAATCAAAAAGCAAGTGAAGAAAGTAATAGAGAATATTTTAAAAAAATAGACGAGATTATCAAAAATTTAATTAAAGAAAATCAATATTCTGTTTATGATAAAAGGATAAGACTATTAATTGCTTTTAGCAAGCGATATAAAAATTATAGTAAAAATATAAAAGAATACAACAGTAAAAATAAATTAGAAATCTTTAAATATAATGCAAAAGAATACCCTCACATATTCCATTTTGAGAATATAAACAAGTTTAATCAATATGAAATAAATTCTATTAAAAATGTCTTTTATAATGATCAATTTTTTTTCAATAACTTTATAGATTTTTTTAGACTTGAACCAAAAAATAATCATATTAAAATATATAGTAATAATTCTTCTTATAGATATACTGATGCTGATTGCAAAGGATATGAAAAAATTTTTAAAGAAAATAATTTGTTTTTGGCTTTTATAGATTATATTAATGAAAATAAAATTAAAAAACAGATGCTTATCAAAAAAAGATTTATAATAAACGATAACTCCAATATCTTATCAAAACTATTTTATTTGCAAAATTAACAGACAATTTCTTCGCTCATATCTATAAGTAAAGATATACTATCCATCATTCAACTCCTTAATTTTATCCATATTGATTTCACATTGCTTATAGTGATAAAAAAGCTCACTATAAGCTTTTAATATATCTTTTTCATCTTGCACTATAGGTTTATGCGCTCTATCAAATTCTAAAAGCTCATTTGGTATTTGCACTTTTTGAATTTGTATTTTGGTTAATACTTGTGTTTTGCTCCCACAGCCTATCAAGCATAGCATTAAAAAGCTTAGTGGTATTAGTTTCATTGCTTTTGGATATATAGTTTTTAACATCATCAACCCTTGTTTTGATTTGATTTTTTTGAGTATTTACATGAAAGAGTGCTTTTAACTCTTGCTCGTGTCTTATTTTAAGCTCTTGAGTAATCCTTGTGAGTTCATTATTTACACCCAAAGCTAAATTTAAATCACTTTGACTTTTTTCTAATTTTGCGTTTGTGCTATCTAGCTTAAGATATAAGAATACATTAAGCATAAGCATTAATGCTAAAGCAATATAAAGCTTTGTATTGTTAAATAAAAATGACATATTATTTGTAGTTTAAAGTAGGTTTTGTATAATACTTTCAAGGGTTAGCCGTAGGTCTGACCCCCCTATGGCTTAATCTAACCCTAGAAAGTAGGTGATTAAATTTGAGCTATATAATCCACATAATCTTTATAATTATACTACTAAGTATGATTATAGTCAAGGCTTATTAACCTTGTCCCCTTTTTTTAAGGGGGTTATGTGGTAACCTACTTTAAGCTTGCTCCTTTCTAAAATTTGTTTGTGATTTCTAATTTTATATTTGATAAATCTTGCTGATATAGCAAATCATATAATTTTTTACAAGCTTGTCTGCTTTGACCTATACTTTCATCACTCTTAGTTAAACCTAGTAAAATACAACCTTTTGTATTCTAATAATTACATATTTATCATCTTTTACTCTCAAACATTGTTTTCTAAATAAACTTTCATTTCCAAACTATAAGTTTTGCAGCGTTTATAAACTAGACTTTATTTGTTTATAAAGCAATTGTTGTTAATATTTTGAAAAAATTTAGAGAAAAATCATGAAAGATCTTAAAAAATACATTGCAAATTCCAAACTAACACGCCTTGAAGTTTTATATGAAAAATTAGTAAAGTCTGAAAATGGCATAACCATAAAAGAACTAGCCCAAGAACTCAATGTAAGCGCTAAAACCATAAAAAGAGATATGCAAGGGGTTTTTGAGCCTATGGGGCTTATTAAAAATGGAAGAAAATGGCGTATTGATACAAACAAAGACACTCAAGAGCAAAATGATGAAAAAATAATCCTTGAAGTGCTTGATACCATGGCAAAAAGTGCTGGAAATAGCTTTTATGCTAAGGCTCACCCCCTACTTTCTAAACTTTCTCAAAATATCTCTAACCCCATCCATACTAGCCTAGATGCAGAAAAGCTAGAAGAAAAAGATTTAAGCAATTTTCAAATTCTTGAACAAGCCATCAACACCAAAACACAAATTGTCTTTAAATATGAAAATAAACTTTTCCAAGTAAAACCTCTAAAACTAGCCTTTTTTAGTGGGTTTTGGTATTTGCTTGCTTTTGATATGAAAAAACGTGATATTTTCAAAAAATTTTATTTAAAAAATATCCAAAACATCACTCTAACCCAAGAACATTTTCAAACCGATAAAAGCTTAGAAGTAAAACTTCAAAGAGTAAATTCAATATGGTTTAACCTTGATAAACCTTTTACGGTAAGACTTTTAGTAGAAGAACCTGTGCGAAAATACTTTGAAAGAAAACCTCTAAATTCACAAATCATCACCGGTAAAGATAAAGATGGCTCCATAGAAATAGAGCTTGAGATAACTCATGAAATGGAAATTTTACCTTTAGTGTATTATTACATACCTTATGTAAAGGTTTTAGAACCTGATTTCATAGCAAATAAAGTCAAAAAAGTAGTTGGAGAATACCTTGATCAAATAAGCAAATAATTGCTTATTTGTCAGATTTTAATGCTTTCTTAGCTTCATTTAAAGCTTTTTTAATCGCATTATTTTCCATAAAATTTTTTATCTCATTATAAATATAATCTTCTATAGTTTTAAATTTATCAGCCTTAGTAGTTTTATCATAATCAATCATATCATAAATAAATTTATAATCTTTATCTTGATTTTCTTCATCTAAAATTATTTTTTTAAATATGCTAGCATCCAAGATATTTAATTTTTGATTTTTTATCTCTTGTATTATCTTTTGTATTGCTGATTTAAAATTTTTGATTTTTTTATCATATTCTTTGCATTCTTCATCATTTTCATAATAATAAATAACACGAAAATCGATACGCAAATTTTTATATTTTTTGCCATAAAAGTATAAATTAAATGTTGGCATTATATAGTTATTTATATCTTTTTTGTGGTAAATAGTAAAGAAATATTTGGTTGAATTTGTTTTTTCACGATCTTTTTCCACAAGCAAAATATTTTTTCCTATTTTTTTGTTTTTAAATTTCTTTTCGAGTTTATCCATGAATTTACTCATTAATTCTTTGCAAATTTCATCCCACTTCTCTTCTACTATTTCTTTTGCTTTTTTATATTTTATATCTTTAGAATCACTTTCATCTTTTAATTTTATAGCATTGTTTAAATTTTCTTTACTTGATTTCAAAAATTCCATGACATAATCTTTAACCACATAATCATCTATAGCTACATACCAAGTTAAAAGAGTTTTATACTGATTTAAAGTAAAAATCACATTTTGCATATCATTTTTAAATTTTTTATCAATTTCATTGTTTTTAACTTTATTCTCACATACACCTATACAAGCATTAATCCACTCTTTTATCCATTTATAATCTAATTTTAAATAATAACTCATTTTTTTATCATTGCTACCATATATAAGATCATCATTTATTTTAAATCCATTTCTTGTGCCTAAGCTATACTTGCTAGGCTCAGTATCTTCATTTTTATGCAAATAAATAGTAAGTATATTTTCATGAAAATCATCTATATTTTTAACTTTTTCTTTTATGTGTTTTATGTAGTCTTTGAGTTGATTTGGCTGATCTTTTGCTTTAAGTTTATTTTCGATGATGATATATCTTTTATCTTTTAAGCGTATGAGTATATCGATCCTTCTATTATCTTTAGCACAAGCTTCTGTTTCTACGCTTTCCATGTCATGGGCTGTAAGATTTCTAAATTTCTTAGCCTTTGTATATCTTCCAAGCTTTTTTAAAAACTCATTCGCAAAAAGCTCTTGATAATGATCATCATGTGGATCGATCGAATAAGCTATAAATTTAGAATGATAAATTTCCATTTCTTGTACGCCTAAAGCTTCAAAAATATTTATATCACTCATACCTTTTTTGGTGTTTTCTTCAAATTTATCGTTAGCTTTTAACAATTCTTTAATGAATTCGTTATTTTTCATTTTTTTCCTTGAAATATTTTCACAATTATACTACAAAAATATAGACTACCATTGTCTGCTTTTTTTAGATATGATTTTTCAAATCATTTAAAAAGGATAAAAATGCTTCAAACCATGAAACACATCCTAACTCACACCGATGATACTTTACTTGCAAAGAAATTTGGCTATAACAATGTAGAAAAATTTACTAAAACAAAAACTTTGTTTTTAGAATGTGAAAGCATACAAGAATGGCTTTTGAAAGGACATTATGATATGGTAAATTCCTCTTTAGAATTTATACAAAAATTTTATTTTATCTTAGATAAAGAAATTTTAAATTCAATTTTAGAACAAAGTATTTTATTAAAAGATAAACACATAAAATTACAAGAAGCAAAAGCCATCATAAAAACAAATTTTAAACGTAAAAGCGAGCCTTTGCATACTTTGATGTTTTTATCTCACTTACGCATGCTTAAATTTCCTATTAGCAATGATATGCTCTATCTTGATAAAACGCAAATCATGCAAAAGCTCAAAGAACTTGCTATAAAGCATTATGAAAATTCACAAGGCAAATTAAAGCTTTGGGGAGATATCTTACAATATGACATTATTTATGATGATGAGTTGTTAGTTTTAAGCATGCAAAAGAGCGATGAATGATAGCCATTTCTACACTTTTATCATCAAAACATAAAAGAATTTATCAAAATCTTATGCGAAATTTTACTAAATTTAACATCACTTTTAAAGAAATTCCAAGTAATGATATATGGTTAAGAGATTTCATGCCTTTAGTGTATAAAAATACGGCGACAAGCTATATTTATAATCCTGATTATCTTAGAAATTATCCGCATTTAAAAACCACTATAAAACCTCTAAAAAATCACTTAAATTTAATCCTTGATGGAGGTAATTTCATAAGAAAACATGATGTTGCCTTTATGTGTGAGAAAATTTTTAGCCAAAACCCAGCACTTAGCAAGGAAAGCATTATCCATACTTTAAAACAAAGTCTAAATTTAAAACACATAGTCTTTTTACCAAGACTAGCTTATGATAGATATGCACATAGTGATAGTATAGTGAGATTTATAAATAAAGATCATGTGCTAATCAATGATTTTTCTTTAGAAAATGTGCAATTTTTTGAGAAATTACACACCGCTTTAAAAGATTTTAAGGTTACAAAAATGAGCTATTCTAAAGAATTTATGCAAAAATACAAATGGGGTGCGTATTTAAATTTTTTAGAGTTTGATAAGGTGGTTTTTGTGCCAACTTATGATATAGATGAGGATGAGAGGGTTTTAAACTTTTTACAAAATATCTATAAAGACAAGCAAATCATAGGTATATATCTAAAGCCTATTATCAAAAAAGGTGGTGCTTTACATTGCATTAGTGCCAATATTTTACAATAATTAAATTTGTTTAAAGGATTAAAAATGGAAAATCAAACATTAGAAGAAAAATTTGAAGAGCTTTATCTAAAAAGTGCTTTATCAGAATGGGATAAAGCGATAAATGAACTTGATAAAAAAGAAGTAAAGAGTGAATTAAAGAAAAAACATAAATCGCTTAAATGTTATATAATTTACAAATTAAAGATTTCAAACAAAGAAGAATATGATAAAATTTATAAAAAAACGCAAAATTCTTTAAAATACTTAAAAAATAGATATAGCTCTACAAAAAGAAGAAATGATAATAAAGAACCATTTGGAAGTGCAAGAAAATTTATATCATGGTATAAAAAACAAGAGAAAGAATGTTATTACTGCAAAATAGCGCAAAGTGATCTAGCAAATCTATTTGAAAACAAACTTATAACTTCCAAAAAACCATCTTTTAATAGCTCATTGCAAATTGAAAGGCTAAATCCAGATAAAGGCTACAATGAAGAAAATTGTGTTTTAGCCTGCTGTATTTGCAATAATGCAAAAAGCGATATGATAAGCGCTAGTGATTTTAAAGATTATTTTAGTGATAGTGTTAAAAATTTCTATGAAAACTTGTTAAAAAACATAAAACCCAAATAATTCTCATAACTAGACAACTAAAGTCTAGTTATTTTGTTTATAATTACATTATATATCTTAGTTTAAAGGTTTATAATGCAAACAAATACTTCTACTCTTACTCACATTGCGGATTTTGATTATTACTCACATAATGTAAAAGTCATCTCGCTACACGCACAAATGCTCTCAAATAGCAAACAAATCAAAAAAGATTTTTACAGCGAATTTGAGGAAATACTAGAAAAAGATAATAAAATCCCTAGTTTTATCTACAAACAATACTCCAAATTTATCTATCCTAGCTTTTTAAAGAAAAATCTAAGTTATCTTAAAAAATACTTAAATTTTACTCAAGCAGAATGTGATGTGTTTGCATTTTTTTACTATGCAAACAAAGGTAGATTTGCCCTACACCAAGGTTATAGCACTGCTTTGGGCAAAAAAATCATAGAAAAAATTTTCAACCACACTTCAAAAGATGTCAATAAAGGCTTAAGTGATGATTCTATGCTTTTTAAACTAGATGCCTTGTGCTATTATGATAGTGATGCCTTTGGTATAGATGTAAATAATTTTGAAAGCATTTTCACTCAAGATATTAGCAAAACTACACTTATGGGTGAGTTTTCTTATTTTTTACCTAAAACTAGACTAAATTTGAGTGATTTTGACTATATACAAGAAGAATTAAATACTATCATTACTTTTTTAAAAAAACGCCAAAAGGGGAATATTTTTATATATGGAAAAGCAGGTGTGGGCAAAAACGAGCTTAGCGCACTCATAGCTAAAGAGCTTGGAAAAGAAGCATTGTGCGTTAAAGATTGTGAAAATGATAAAAAATCAAGTAGAATTTCAAATTTTTACGCACTTAAAAAGATACTCAATCCAAAAAAGCAAATAATAGTCTTTGATGAGTGTGAAGATAGCCTTTGCTATGATTCTTTAAAAGAAAAATTAAAAATCAATAAAATCTTAGATGAAGAAAATGGCGTTTGTGTGTTTTTATCAAATTCTAAAGACATGGATGAGGCGTATTTGAGGCGTTTTGATGTGATTTTAGAGCTTGAAAGTATGCCTAAAGAAAAGAAAATTCAAAATATAAAAAAATTATTCAATAAGAAAAATATAAAAATAGATGAAGCCATTATAGAAAATATAGCTTCTCATCCTGAACTTTCTCAAGGGGTTATTTTAAAATGTGCAAATAATGCTAAGATCTTTAAAGGCAAAAGCCAAGAAGTATTTGTAAGATTGATCAATGAAAATTTAAAAGCAAGATCACTTCAGGACATTTCAATGCCAAAAAAAGACAAAAAATACGATTTAAGCTTGATAGAATGTGATTTAAATTTACAAGAACTAATAAACAATATCGATAAAAATTCAAGTTTGAGAATTTTAAGCTATGGCATAGCAGGTAGTGGAAAAAGCGAGTTTGTCAAAGAACTAGCCAATGTTTTAAATAAAACTTTACATTCTTATAAACTTAGCGATATTTTAGATCCTTTTGTGGGCAATAATGAAAAAAATATCGCAAACATTTTCAAAAAAGCTGCTAATGATAATGCTATCTTGCAGCTTGATGAAATCGATGCGTTAATTTATAGTAGAGACGAAGCAAATAAAAGCTGGGAAAAAAGCTTAGTCAATGAAATGCTTATGCAAATGGAAAATTTTGAAGGTATTTTCATAGCTTCTACAAACTACCTACAAAACCTTGATAAAGCTAGCATAAGAAGATTTGATCTAAAGATAGAATTTCAAGCACTAAAGCAAGAAAAACTTTTAAATGCTTTTGAATTTTTTGCCAAAGAATTAAATTTAAGCTTTGATAAAAAGCAAATTACAAAAAGACTCTTAAGGCTTCAAAATATTTGTTTGGGCGATTTTGCGCTAATTCTTAGACAAAATAAAATTTTTAAAATCAAAAACGCCGATGAGTTTTTAGAAAAATTAGAAAAAGAATCAAAACTCAAATCAAATGATGAAAAAATCAATATGGGATTTTTATAAAAAGGACAAAACTATGAACATAACACTTCAAGGAACATTACACAAAAGCTTTATGTTTGGATTTAATGATATAAAAGCAAAAGAACACATTAAAGTATTATATGAAACAAACAATGATGAGTTTAATTTCCAAACACAAATTCAAAACACAGAAAATATACAACTACTAAGCCAAAGTTATCATTTAGAAAATGGATATTTTTTAGATGAAAATACTCAAAGCAAACTTTTGTCTTTTGAAAATTTTTTAAGTCAAAATTATGCGGATTTTAAACATTTTTGTGTTGTTGATTTTATAAAACATAATGCAAAAATACACTATAAATTAAAAAAACAAACACAAAAAGCAAACTCTATCATCTTGCAAGTGCATATGCCTTTCCTAAAAATGGCTGGATAGATAAAAAAGTGCTAAATATCAACGACATCTCACCTTATCAAAACATACTTATAGAAGGGTTATTTTATATTAAAGAGCAAGAATTGCTAGAAATTATAAAACAAAATGAAAATTTGATAAGAAATAATTTTTATTTAAAAGATTATGATTTTTCAAAAGGTTTAAAAAAACTTTTAGATGTGAGTTTGGATATTTTATTTGCTAATATTAGCACGAAAAATTTTAAACCCTATAAACTAGAAATAAACTCTATCGCTCACGAGGATATAGAAAGAAAGATTTCTTTTGTTAAGCTACTAAAATGATTGTTTTAGTAGCTCTTTGATCCTTTCTATAAATTGCGTTTCTTTTTGGGTAATATACTCAAGAGTAATTTCTTTATCTTGACTATCTTCAAGAAAAATTCCATCAACTATAAATTTATACTCATCTGAAAGGATAGAATTTTCACTATGACATTTTGCTTTTTCAAATTCTTGCATAGGATATAAAAGTCCACCTAAAAACACTTTGCCTATCTTTTGATAATACCCCATATAAGTATGAATTTGAAATAAATCATTTCTGTCTAAATCTCCCATGCCATTTTGGCTTCTACCTTCCATTTTCATTCTTTTATATTTAGTATCAAAAACCATGTATGTATCATCTTTAGACAAAACAATATCAGGTATTATATAGCGTTTATAAAAGCTATTTTTATAAATTTCAAGCTTTGGAGAATCAACCATATATTCTTCAAAATTATTTCTTAAAAGCTTGCTTATATAAATTTCAAAAAGCTCTGCTATATTAACGATAAAACCATAACTTTTTTGATCATTTTTATTTTTACTAGTAAAATTTTGACTTTCTATGATCATTTTTGCGTATTTTAAAAGCTCTTTGTAGTTTTGATAGTTTTGATTTCTCAAGGCTTTGCTAGAAAAGGCTTTGTTTAAACTTTCTTTTATAAAACAATGCTCGCTTTTATTTTGCACTAAATAGGTTTTTATATGCTTTACATTTTTTAAAAAGCCTGAATTTTTCTTTTCTATGACTTCTAATGCTTTATATAATACATTAATAATATGCACATCCTCTATTTGCTCTCTTGTTTTTGTAGCAACCTTTGCTTTTAAAGGGATATTGTGTTTTATAAATTCAACCATATCGATATTTCCCTTAAAGCGCAAATCGTTGTATTTTTTACTTTGATAATTTTTAGGCAAACCTATCAAAAAACTTTTTTCAAGTTTTTGCACAAAGATATAAAAAAGTATAAACTCACTTATATTGCTTTCCTTTTTTACATCTTGATAAATACTCACATCATCAACAAATACATCATTAGCATAATTTAGCATTCTTTCTAAAAATTTCTTGCCAAACCTGGAATTTATCTCAACTTCCAAACCATTATAAGAAATTTTTCCTATATAATTTCCACTAGTGATTTGTTTTTTGTTTTCTTCAATCGTTCGTAATGAAATGATAGGATTTTTAGTATTTTTGCTTAAAATTTTTTCATCATCATTGAAAAAAGAAAAGAAATTTCCATTTTTTATAAAATCTTCAAAATATAGATCAAAATCTTGTATTCTTGAAGATTTTTGCTCTATTTCTATAAAGCTATTATCATTTATTTTTATCATCGTTTTTTTCTATAACAAAAAGTTTTTTTAAATTATCCAAGTGTGTTTGTATTTCTTTTTCATTATATTCGCTTCTTAAATACTCTTTTAAAAGCGCTTCAAAGCGGTTGCTAAAAAGTTTTTTCATATCACTATCTTTAATCTTATCATTTTTAAATTCAATTTTTAGAAAATAAGAATGCCCAAGTTGATACTTTTCACCTATATCTTTAATTTTATCGTTTAATTTTTGACAAGCTTGTGCGTATTCTTCAATATTATTTGCATAAATTTCATCTCTTATTACATCATAATCACACTCCATTTCTTGCCATATAAAGCGTCTTCTAAGTGCTAAGTCAAAACTATCTATACTTTTATCTAAATCATTCATAGTCCCTAAGAAAAATACATTTTCAGGCACATAAAAATCCTCATCATTTCTCATAGAGGCATATTGTGTTTTTATCTTGCCTTTTTCTCCTCTATACTCAAGTGCATAAAGTAATTCTCCAAAAACCCTAGATAATTCCGCACGGTTAATCTCATCAGCTATGAAAAAATACCCATGATCACTTAGAGCTTCATTAAAATTTCCTTTTTCGAGTTTTTCCAAAAATCCTTTTTCTTCTTCTTTTGCTTTATCACAAAATTCTCTAAAAATTCCATTTTTAAGCTCAAGTTTTAATTGTCCATTTTCAATCCCTGCAGGTTTAATACCTTCTATAAAATCCTCATAAGAAAAACTTGGGTGAAATTGAGTAATGAGCATTTGATTTTCATTTTTAATGATATTTTTTACATTATTTACTATAGTGTAGGTTTTTCCAGTTCCAGGAATTCCATGAAAAATGATGTTTTTATGCGTTTTTAAAAGCTTTTTAAAGCCTTCTAAATCATTGCTTTTTATATCTGCTTTGCCACATAAATTTGCAAAATCATAAGCTGCTTTGTAAAGTTTATAATACACACTTTCAGTTATGTTGTTTATATATTTTTCATCACCACCTTGTAGTTTATCTTTTGTAATTAAAGCCAAATCAGATTTTTTTATCTTATCAATCAAATTTAAAAATTGATCTAAAATATAGTATTTTGGAAGATTATCTGTTCTTTTTACATCAAGTTCTTTCAAAACAAAATCAAAATATGCTTGTTCGTTATTTTGTATATTGCTATTTTCTTTTATGCTTTTAAGTTTATTATTTGAATTTTTATTTAGCATTTCAAAGATATATTCAGCAGTCTTTGCCATAGCATCGTTTACTAATGGAAAATTATTATTTTCAAAATTTAATAAGTATGCTAACTCTCTAGCAGAGGCTTTCATACCTGTGATATCAAGATTTAACAAATCTTTTAGTGAGTTTACTTTAGATATCTTAACAAGGTCAGCATGTAATTCTTTAGGATTTTTTTTATTCAGCAAATTTGAAGCATTAGCTCGTTGTTGAGCGCTATGTATATTTTCTTTTTTCCAAAATTTTTTAAAATTTTTTACCCATTCTTGCGAGTTGTTTTCATCAAATTCTTTAATTTCATTAAATTTATCCTTAATCCCAATCTTAGAATCGATAGTGTTTTTATCAAATTTAATATGAATAGTATCTTTATCTCTATAATATCTTAAATATTCTTCAAAAGCACCTTTTAAAATAACAAAATTTATATTATTACAAATATATATAAAATTCTTATACTCATCAAAAATATCTTTTAAAAATTTAAAGTTTTTATCTTTAAAATCTTTTATAAATTTTTTATAGTTCTCAAGAATCTTAAGATCTTCTTGAATATTTTCATAATTTGCATTATTT
Source organism: Campylobacter sp. CNRCH_2007_0968H (assembly GCF_025773245.1). NCBI lineage: Bacteria > Pseudomonadati > Campylobacterota > Epsilonproteobacteria > Campylobacterales > Campylobacteraceae > Campylobacter > Campylobacter sp. CNRCH_2007_0968H. The sequence continues at coordinate 22,791 of NZ_JAKMTQ010000001.1, forward strand.
AAATTAACAAATTTAAAACCTTCGTTATTTTCTTCAATTTCAATACCTCTTTCCTTGCCAAATTTAGTATGATAAATATAGCATTTATCTTTATCAAAAAAATAACCAAAATTTTTATCTTTAATTGCATTTAAACTAGTTTTTAAATCACTCATAGTTTTCCTTAGTTTTGATTTTTATAATTATAACTTAATTTTTGCATTGTTAATTACACCAAAATAAAAAATTTAAAATAGACAAACACAGTCCACTAAAATAAATTACAATTGTAAAATAAAAATATCAAGTCATGGAGGTGTTAAGAAATAAAAATCAAATTTAAAATAACAAATCAAAAACAAAGGAATAAAATGAAAAAACTATTTTTAATTTTAAGCATGTTAATGTGTATATGCTTTAATTTTACTAATGCTGAAGCAAATTATACAACAGCACAACAAGATATAACAATAGAAAAAACCATAGATAACAATACAAGCACAAAAATAGCTCAAGAAGATTATACCAATACAATAATCATCACCATAGCTATCTTAATATATATCATCATAGCTGCAGTGCTTGTGTATTATGGATTAAAAGGCAAGGTAGTTATATATAGAAATACAATAGATCCTAGCTTGTGTGTTGGATTATTTGCTGTATTGCCTTTAGCCTTTATAATCTTTATGACATTATTTCTAATGCGAATAGAAAGAGATACTGCGCTAATGATTATGGGTGTCATTGCTTTTATATGGGCATGCGTTGTATTATATATAGCATACACAACACTAAGAGATAATCGTAACAATCCATTACTAATGATTTTAATACTACCTTCAAAAATAGCACTAGGATTATGGTATAGACTTAGTATTTTTGCAGTTTTTAGAAAAAGCAATCTTAAAACCGTAGCGCAAAGAAGAGAAGAAAAACAAAATGCGTTAGCACGCTTTGTTTTTTTCAAGCGGACTAATTTATGCTCTAATGCGAGATAAACCTTTGAAGAAATAATACTCTAGCCTATTTAAAAAAAATAGACTAAAATTCAAATAAAACAACAAAAAAAGGTAAATAATGTTTTTTTCAAAATCAAGATACACAAGAGGCACACAATGTGCTAAGTCTTTATGGCTAAAAACTTACAAAGATGAAGTACTAAGTACCCCAGAGAATACTTCAGATAAATTTAAAACTGGTAACAAAGTAGGCGAGCTAGCTTGTGAGCTTTTTCCAAATGGAGTAAAGATAGAGTTTGAAGGCAGTTCTTTTGATGAAAAATACGAACAAACTAAGAAATTATTAGAAAATAACCAAGAGGTAATTTACGAAGCTACTTTTTGCTATGATGGTATTTTGATCATGATAGATATTTTACAAAATACTAAAGATGGTATGATCATTAATGAAGTAAAAAGCTCTACATCTTTAAAAGATGTTTATATAGATGATTGTGCTTTGCAGTATTATGTTTTATCAAATTTAAATTATAAAATCAAACAAGTTAACCTGATACATTTAAACAATGAATACTATAGAGGTGATTTTCTTGATATAAATCAACTTTTTAAGTTCAATGACATCACAGATAAAGTTATCCAAAACCAAGAAGAAGTTAGAAAAAATTTAAAATACTTTGAAGAAATTTTAAGTAAAAATGAAGAGCCAAATATAGACATAGGAACACATTGTTTTGATCCTTATGAGTGCGATGGATATGAGTATTGTTGGGTTAAACAAAGAAATTTATGTGAAAACGAGAATGTTTTTAACATTTCAAGGCTTAATGCAAATAAAAAATTTGAACTCTATCAAAAAAATATAATCAATTTCAAAGATATAAAAGATCCATCCATCTTTAATGAAAACCAACAAATTCAAATCAAAGCCTCACTTAATAAAGAAATCTACATAAACAAAGAAAATATCAAAAAATTCTTAGATACTCTAACCTATCCCATATATCATCTAGACTTTGAAACTTTTATGCAAGCTGTGCCTGAATTTAAAGGCATAAAACCTTATATGCAAATACCTTTTCAATACTCTTTGCATATAGACTATAAAGACAAGTTAGAACATAAAGAATTTTTAAGCGAATGCGGGATCGATCCAAGATATGAACTTGTAAAAAATTTGATCAATGATATACCAAAAGATGTTTGCGTGCTTGCTTATAATGCAAGCTTTGAAAAAGGTGTAATAAGAAATTTAGCACTTGCTTTTCCTAAATTTTGCGAGCATTTGCTAAATATAGAAAAAAATATCAAAGATCTTATGATTCCTTTTCAAAATAAAGATTATTATCACTATAAAATGCAAGGAAGTTATTCTATAAAAAAAGTTTTACCAGCTCTAATCCCTGATATGGAGCAAGCTTATAAAAATTTAAATTTAATCCATAATGGAAGCGAAGCTATGCAAAGTTTTGAAGCTATGCAAAATATGAATGAAAACGAAAGAAAATCTTACTGCCAAGCCTTGCTAAAATACTGCAAACTTGATACCTTAGCCATGGTAAAAATTTTAAAACATTTAGAAGAGCTTGTAAAATAACAAATATACAAATTTAAAAAGGAAAACACATGAAAACAAGTCTTTTAAAACTAGATAAGAATTTTACTAGTAAAAAAATAGCAGATTGTGGTGTTATAAAAAAAGATAAAATGTATTATGCAACAACTTTTAAAGAAGATTCAATTTTATTTGATATCTATGGAAACATACTAAAAAAAATTGCTGGCAAGATTTATCACTTAAATGATGATTTATATGGATTTTGTTGTACAAAAACAAAATATGGCTTTATAGATAAAAAAGGAAATTTAATCACAAAAGTAAAATATGATGGTATCAACAGCTTTCATGATGGCTTGGCCGGCGTTGAACTTAACGGAAAATGGGGTTTTATAGATAAACAAGGAAATTTAGCTATAGAAGCAAAGTATGATAATATTTTGGAGTTTAATGAAAGTTTAGCTGGGGTTATGTTTAATGGAAAATGGGGTTTTATAAATAAACAAGGAAATTTAGTTATAGAAACAAAATATGATGATATTTTTAATTTTAATGAAGGTTTAGCTGGAGTTGAACTTGGCGAAAAATATGGCTTTATAGATAAAAAAGGAAATTTAGCTATAGAAGCAAAATATGATTATGTTGGAAAATTTAGTGATGGTTTAGCCATAGTTGAGCTTGATGGAAAATGGGGATTTATAGATAAACAGGGAAATTTAGTTATAGAAACAAAGTATGATTATGTTGGAGAATTTAGTGATGGTTTAGCTATAGTTAAGATTATTGGAAAATGTGGCTATGGTTTTATAGATGAAAAAGGGGAGATAATCATAAATACCGAATATGATGAAATTAGTTATCATAAAGAAGAATTAGTAAAAGTCAAACTTAATGGAAAATGGGGTTTTGTAGATAAAAAAGGAAATTTAGTTATAAAAGCAAAGTATGATTATGTTGGAGAATTTAGTGATGGTTTAGCTGGGGTTATGCTTAATGGAAAATATGGCTTTATGGACAAAAAGGAAAATTTAGTTATAGAAGCAAAGTATGTTGAAGTTTACTCTTTTAATGAAGGTTTAGCTGATGTTAGACTTGGTAGAAAATGTGGTTTTATAGATAAACAAGGAAATTTAGCTATAGAAGCAAAATATGATAATGCTTTGGGGTTTAAAGATGGCTTAGCTGAAGTTAAGCTTGGTGAAAAATGGGGTTTGATAAATAAAAATGAAGAAATTGTTATTGAGATTGAGTATGATGAGATACTAAAACTTGATACAAATTTATTTTTACTTAAAAAAGGCGAAGAATTAAAACTAAAAAACCTAAATATGATTTAAAATGTTTGCGAGCATTTGTTAAATATAGAAAAAAATATCAAAGTTCTTATGGAGCCTTTTAAAAATAAAGATTATTATAAAATGCAAAAAAGTCTTATAAAAAAGTTTTACTAGCTTTAATCCTGATATGGAGCAAGCTTATAAAAATTTAAATTTAATCCATAATAAAAGCGAAGCTATGTAAAGTTTTGAAGCTGTACAAAATATGAGTGAAAATGAAAAAAAGCTCTCCGTCAAGCCTTACTAAAATGCTGTAAATTTAACCATGATAAAAATTTTAAAAGCTTAATCCATAGCTTAAAACTATGGATTAAAATTCGATTTTTAAAACCTCATACACATTTGCCTCATTTGTATAAAAGACATCATAATAACATCCTGTGTATTTATTGTTTTTTAAAAACTGATTGATTGTTTTTAGTTTTCTATCATCACTGAGCTTAAAACTTAAAATATGAATTTTAGCTTGTGGATTTAGCACTATCTCTTGGCTTTTACCTCACAATGATAATTTTCACTTCTTTTAAAGCTTCTATTGTATTATGATTATTAAAAACCTCATGATGGATAAATTCTCTACATAAGTTTTTATGAAAATCATTCCATTTTTCTAGCAAAATATCAAGAGTTTTCATTGTTTTTTACTCCGTTTAATTTTTCATTTAATTCTTTGATTTTTTCTTTATTTTCTTCAATAAATTTTAGTATTGCTCCTGCTGTAGGATTTTTATCAAAAACTATATAATCAGATAAAGTGTATCCGTTAAATTCAGGTATTTTCTCTTGAATTTTTTCTCTATCTCCTTGTGATATATCACCTATAAGTCTGATTCCAAAATTTTTCCAATTTTTAGAATTTGTAGTATCAAACCAAGCAAAAGCAAAATATACATCATTATTACTTAAATTCTTTGGTTTGAGTATAAATTGAATATAGCTTGAGCCATTATCAATGCTAAAATCATTATCAAAAACTTTGCAAGTTTCTTCTAAAAACTTATTGATAATATAATCTCTTTCATACATTGATATTTTTGGCAATAATTTTGACTTATTATTAACTAAATCTTTAAACAATTGTTCAAAACCAACTTTACTTTCCTTTTGCAAAAAGCTTATTATATCACTACCATTGCCTATGACATTATTTATAGCATCTTTGTAAAATTCTATAGTTTGGTTTAAATTGCAAAAATTTTTAACCTTTTCTTGAGATTTTTTTAACCAAGTTAAAATTTCTTTCTCATAAGAAATTTGTCTATATAGCACTTTATCGTTGCCTCTTTTTAAGAATAATTCATTTTCAACATTTTCTATATTCCAACCATTTAAACTATTCTCACTAGGATCTCTATCGCCATATGGAGTAAGATAAATCACCGCGATATCTTTCTTTTCTCCATTATTTAATGTATCTATATACCTAGCAATTTGCTCATTTTGATCTTTCGCCCAAATTTTATTTTCTAGTATAATGTGTTTAGTGCCATTATGTATATAAATATCTATATTTTTATATTCTTTTAAGACTTTTACATTATCACTTTCTCTAAACCAACCTTCTAATTTTATCTCTTTTAAAAATAAATCTAAAAATAATCTTCCTTGTTTATGATTTTCACTAGGATCAAGTAAAGATTTTAAAATTCCACTATGCAAATTCACCTCATCATGAGCGGGCAAAACCTTTAATAAAGGATTGTAGTTTGATTTGTTTTTTCCTTAAATTCCTTAAATTGTTCTAAAAATTTTTCCATATTTATTTTCTTTCCATATATAAACTAATAATTTTTATTTTAGCGTAATTTTCATCATCGCAAAACCAAAATTTCATGCGTTCTCCAACTCTATTTTTCTCCAAAGTTTTTAAAATTTTAATAGCGTGTTTTGCTAAATCATTTTTAGGTAAAAATATCACAGCAAAATAACACATCAAATCATACTCTCTATCAACTATTTTCTCATCATAGCAAAAAAATCCTCCTTTATTTAAAATTTCACTTGCATACAATAAATCATCATCATCTAGTCTAAACACATCGCCATCTCCATAAATAGACATGTATTTATCATAAATTCTTATCATTTCATTAAGATTATTTCCTCGCATATTTTTCCTTTACTCTTTCAACTCTAACAACCTTAAAATTCTCCAGCCTATATCCTTGCTTATACATGCAATTTGTCTTTGAGAAAAAGGATTAAGGGTTATTTTTCCGTTGTATTCTAAGTAAAATTTATGTCCATTTTTACTAAGCTCGTAAATTCCATTGCCCAAATCATTTACATTTTCAAACTGCAAATCAAGCACAAATTCTCCATTTGTATTAATAAAACCCCATTGATTATCTATACAAACTTGTGCTAAACCTTCTTTAAAATCAAACGCCTCATCAAAATGCTCTTTTATAACAATATTTGCATTTTTATCCACATAAATAAAACCATCACTTGTTAAAACTAATGCCAAACCACAGCTAAAACAAGACATATACTCATACTCATGCTCACAAAGTATCTCATCATTTTGATTGATCAAAAAATATCTATTGTCTTTTTTTACACTTGCTATGCCTTCGCTAAAGCTATTTGCCTCATCGTATTTTGCTTCTATGATGATTTTTCCTTTTTTATTAATATAGCCGTATTTACCATCTTTTTTTACTACAGCTAAACCTTCGCTAAAATTATTTACATCATCGTATTTTGCTTCTATGATGGTTTTTCCTTTTGTATTGATAAAACCCAATTTTCCTGCTACACAAAAGGCTGCTAAAATCTCACTAAAAAACCTAAGCTCATCATACATCACATCGATGATGATTTTGGCATTTTTATCTATAAAGCCGTATTTATTAGCTATCTTTACGCAAGCTAATCCACCAACAAATTCTCCAACTTCATCAAATTTAGCTTCACAAATTAACATCCCATTTTGATCCATGAAACCAAATTTAGAATTTTCTAAAAACAAAACAAGCTCATCATCAATAATCTTCATAAAATCAAAACTATTCTTACTAAGCTCATTTTTGTTTTTATCTACCAAAGTATATTTAGTCCCTACCCTGACTTTGATCATATCTTTGGCTATAAATTTCACATCCTTATACATAGGTTCAAAAATGCAATTTAAATTTACATCAAACAAACCATACAAAAACCCATCAAACACTAGCAAATACTCATCATTTATCAAGCTAATATCATCAAATTTAGCCTCTAAAACAAGCTTTGCAAATTCATTCAAAACTCCACATTTAAACTTGCCATTGATCTTTTGCTTGTATAAAAATAATCTTTCATTTAGTCTTTTTATACTTAAAAACTCAAAATCACTTAAAAAATTTCCATTCTGATCGATCAATGCAAACACATCGCCTTTTTTGATCTTAAAAAGCTTATTACTAAGTCTTATAATGCCATCATATTCAGTCTTTAAAATGATCTCGCCTTTTGTGTTTATAATCATTTTTTGTTTTTTTTGTTCCACCAAAGCATAGTCATTTACAAAACTACAAACATTATCATATACAAGATCCACCACCACCTTAGCCTTAGTATCTATAAAACCCCATTTGTCATTTATCATAACACCTGCTAAATTTTGACTAAAATTTAAAACCTCATCATATAAAAAATCACAAATTAATTCTCCACTGCTATTTATAAAGCTATACTTGCCAGCTTTTTTTACCGCTGCAAAGTCATTTTGAAAATCTCTTACATGATCAAATTCATCATCGATAATAATCCTAACTTCTTTCATCACTTTCCTTTGTAAAATGAAATTATATTAGAATTTTATAGACTAAGATTGTCTATATTTTATGCTAGAATATCATTTTAAAAATATGGAGGAAAAAATGAAAAAGAAAAAAATACCAAGTCAGGTTCCATTTAGTTTTGAAGATTCTCCCTTTGAAAGCAAAGAAGAATATATAGAATTTATCAAAAACATGCCTAAAATAGCTACTTTAGATAAGGCTTTGATAAAAAAATCAAGAGAGAAAAATTTAGCAAATAAAGCCATTTCTTACATACAAAGAAAAACTAATCTAAGCTACAACAATGCTAAAATTTTAAAAGATATCTTATCAAAAGAGTATTTTCGTAAGATAAGAAGCAAAAACAAAGTCTTTGCTAAATTTATGAAAAGATAAAGCCTTAGGCTTTATCTTAATTGCTTTCAAAAGAATTTTTTAATACTTCTAGCATTTGACTTTTATGCTCTTGTGCTTTACCAAAAGTCCAAGCGATTTTATCTTCGCCATCTTTATTAGCTAATGCATATATAAGCCATAGTTTTAAAGATATAACTGCTTTTTTATTATCCATATATCTTTTTTGAAAATCTCTATACTTACTTGGCACATCATGGTTATTCAAAGATGAGTTGAAACTAGAGCTAATAAGAGCTAAATTTCCAAAATTATCTATATTTTCATTAGTCCAATCATTCTCATTTGCTTTGCTTTGTGCTTGCACATGCTCTATGGAATTTAAGCTTCTAAAATAGAAATTATCAAATTTTTTCTTATCCATTTCTTTACCACATATTTTAACTTTATCGCCATTAACTTCAGCATTTTTCCACAAATAATACTCCAAACGATAAAACCAATAATGCAAAGTTGCTGTTCCTCGATCTAAGTTTGGAATATCTTCTTCAGTGAAATTGGAAATTACAAGCAGATCATTTTTATCATCTTTTATGCTTGCTTGCTCTTTAGCTAAAGCTGTGTCTAAAATTTCTAGGAAATGTATTAAATCTGATTGTGTGTTTTTATAAAATTCTTTTAGATTATCATTATTTATTAGTAATTTTATATAATATTCTACATTATTCTCAAATTTTTCGCTAGTAATATTAAAATTACTAGAAAAAAATTTTACAATTTCAGATATTATATTATTACTTTTGAAATTACTAAAATAATTATCTAATTTTTTCAAAAACGGAGTAAGCCAGTGATGATGATTATTAGACATACCACTTCTTGCTACACGTAGATAATTTTGCACCATAGCAAGATCAGGCATAACATTAGAATCTTCGCTGATTGTGTATGTACTATATTTTTTAGTTAATCTTCTAATCTTATAAGAATTTTCCATATCATCTTGACTTTTAATAACAAAATAATCAAATAAAATTCTATATTTTAAAAGATTTTCTATGAATTTTTTAGCTTTTTGTTCTATTTCTTTTTGTTCTATTTTTATAATTTCTAAAAGCTTATTTTTGTCTATAGCAATATCTTGTTTATTGCAAATTTTATAAACATGCAATAAAAAAGTAGGAAAATCTACTATGGATTTAAATTTACCTTGGTTTTCCTTGTCTTGATTTGGTTTATCAAATGATTCTTTTATAATAGTATCTATAGTATCTTTATTGCTTTCATCTAATTCAGAAATCTTTCTATCGCTAGCTTTTTGAAAGATATAATTATCCATTTGTGAGCAAATATCCCATATATGAGCATAAAGAGTTTTTTCATCTTTATTAGTAATTTTAGAAAGCAATCTTGCTTTTAAAATTTCATGTTTTTCTAGTTGTTTGCCGCGGTTATTCATACGGATAAAAAAGCGGTTTAAGTCAGTATTTTGGGCTAATTCTACAAAAACAAAATTTACTTTTTTATAAATAAAATTAGAAAATTCTTTGATATTTTCTTCTTTGATATTTTCTTTAAACCAATTTACTATAGCTTCTAAAGCTTGTGGTATGTTTTGGCATATATCCTGTGGAAATTTTTTAATTTCTTGTAAGAATAAATTATTATCATCTTTTTTATCACTACAAAATTTAGCAAATTCCTTTAAAACTTTTTCTTCTTTTTCTCTTATAGGCATAGACACTCTAAGTTTATTATCGTTTATAATAAAATTTTGCCAATCGTTGTATTTTTTATAAGAAAGATAAAATCCTATCAAAAACAAAGTTGTTAAGCGTTGTTGGCCATCTATGAGTAAGTATTTATCATCTTTTTGGCTTACCACCACATTGCCAATAAAGTATTCATTCTTACTTTCATTAGTTTTTATATCATTAAGTAAAGTTTGTATTTGCTCTTTATCCCACTCATATAGTCTTTGATAAGGTGGAATTTCAAAAAAGATACTTTGTTTTTTATCATTAATATTTACTATATTCTCAATATTTATAACACTTGCTTGATTTTGATTATTTGTTGAATTATTTGCCATTTTCATTCTCCTTAACTATATGCTTTTGTATGTGTTGTTTTTTATAAATTTCTTTAGTTATTTTTAAATACCATTTATTCCCACCATCATGTTCTTGTACTGATTTTCTTTCTTCTTCATTTTTTATAGCTATAAAATCAAGTAAATTTTGCTCTAATTCCTCTTCAAAAGATACAAAATACACTTTTTCTAAAAATTCTAAAGCATAATCTCTTTGAGTAGCCCTATAAATACTTGGTCTATAAACTCTTAAGCTAAAAGCAGCTCTTGCAAGCAAGGCCAAGAAATAATCACTATTACCATTTGGAAATTTAGAAAAATAAATCATCACAGCAATGGCATAAATGTATTTGTTATAAATAAATCCTGTGTAATATATTTCATCTAGCTCTTGGTATAAAGCATTATTTGATAATTTATCAAAAAGCTCATTGTATTTAAACAAATACTCAAAAAAATCCACCCCATTAGCAAAACTACTTAAAATTCCTAAATTTTCCTTGCTATAAAGGAATTTATCGCTAAAAAATTCTTTACAAAACTCTTCATATGCTTTAATATCATTAGCATTAATGCTTTTATGTTTTAACCATGCTCTAGCAGGTGCTAAAAGCTCATCAAATAAAATAGTGATTTTCCTTTCATCTTTTGCAAGATTTTCAAATTTCCTTGCATAATAACCTAGCATACTACCTTGATTTTTCTCTAAAGAATGCAAATGAAAAGCCTTTATAAGATCGTATGATTTTAAGCCTTTTCCTTTTGAATTTGCACTATCAAAAAACAAAAACGCATCATCTACGCTTGGAGCTAAAACGCAGATAAATTCTATATTTTTTAAAAGAAATTTTAAAAACTTACGTTTTTCATCACTATAACTTTCGAAATAAGCTTTTATATACTCGTAATTTTCTTTGATATGGTATTTTGACTCATTATGAGAGTATTTAACATTATTTAAAAAATTACATTTACATAAAACTCTTAAAATCAAAGCCAAGGTGGTAAGACGTTGTTGGCCATCTACTATGTTAAACTTGTTTTCTTTGTTTTCTGTATGTAATATCAAACTTCCTAAAAGATATTTTTGGTTTTTATCTATTTGTTCGCTTATATCTTTTAAAAGAATTTTAACTTGCTCTATACCCCAAGCATAAGGGCGTTGATAATCAGGTATGTTTAAAGAAAAATCATTATCAAAAATACTGCTATCATTAATTTTATTTCCACGCACCAACTCTTTCAAACTCACAACGCAAGAATTTACACTCATTTATAACCTTTCTAAATTTTAAGCTTATTATATCAAGCTATCTATCATTTCCAAAGCTTCCAAAGCTTTCATCTTAAGTCCTATGCCATTTCTAAAAAACTTTGGAAAATCACACTCATTTGGATTGATCCTTAAAAGTGTTCTAGTTTTGCCTTTTTTACAAAAATCCTCGCTAAACATACGCATACTAGGTACAGCTTTACCAGCTCCAAGCTCTATAAGCAAGATATTTTTATCCTCTAAGGGTTTAAGCCAGTTTTTATAACTTTGCTTTTGTAAAAAATAACGGCTATCATTAAAACTACCATCATTAAACATCAAGATATTTGGCCTTGCTAAACCTTGACATCTAGGGCATTTTGGCAAAGATAAGACTTTGAAATTTTCCATATCTATATCTAATTCCTCATGCATTTGCCAGATCAAATCACCGCATGCATAATTAAAACATTGCAAGTAATTTATATTTCCATGAAATTCATAAATTTTATTCTCATCAAAACCAGCCTTTTTAAAATGTCCATCTACATTAGTCGTAACGACATAATAATCTTGTTTACTTTTTGCAAGTTTTAAAAGTATCTCATAACCTTTATGTGGTATAGTATCTTTATACAACTTAAATCTATGTCCATAAAAAGCCCAAGCAAGCTGTGCATTTGTATAAAAATTTGTAGGATTAGCCATGCGTTCAAAGTCTATGCCTAGTTTTTGCAAATGCGGATAAGCTCTCCAAAAACCTTCTTTTCCTCTAAAATCAGGCAAACCACTATCTACTCCCATGCCAGCTCCAGCTGTGATGATGATTACCTCTGCTTTGTCTAAAGCTTCTTTTATATAAGTTTGTATTTGCATTTTTTACCTTTAAAAATTTTCATAATCAAATTTCCTAGCCTCATGTAGCTCTTTAGTTACTTCAAGGCTCATTTCCCAAAAAACTGCATTCATGGATTTTGGCATGCAATTTTCATCTTCGTATTTTTTGCTTATAGCCTTATAAACCTCATCATTTTCCTCACAATCAACAGCAAGACTACCTAAATAAGGATACAACAAATACCCCACCGGAGCCGTATCAAATACCATAGTTAGTTTTGTTTTTGGAAAATTTTCTTTCGTAAAAGCTAAAAATTCATCTCTAGCTTTATAATCTGTCTTGTCTTTATCAAACAAATCACTATGTTTTGTTTTATTGACATGAAAATCATTGTTTGGAGTGTTAAAACACATCCAAAAAGATTTTTTACCTTTTTGGATGGTATAATCTTGAATAGTTTCAACCGCTAAAGCCATTTTTTATCCTTTTTATATTGTATTGATATAATTATACTATATAAAATGGACTTTTAATGTCTATATTTTAACCTTTACATTTTTGAGCTATCACATCCATAGCTTCTTGCGAGAGAACAAAATTTGTATGATAAAGCAAGCAACTACCCATATCAAGCACTTTTAGCACAAGCTTTTTGTTATTAGCATCTTTTGGATTATGTCTTGTATTAGCTAGATCATAAATTTCATACACCATATCTTTACTAAGCTTATTAATGTCAAGTTCTATGATATTTTCTTCAAATTTCATAGGATCTTGTGTAAATTCTTCTTTGTTTTCTTTTTTTACAAAGCTTTTTTTCTTACTAAAAGATTTTAGCTCATTTTCTTTTGCTTCTTCTAGTGTATAAATTTCATTTAAACTAAAGCTTAAGTCATTGTCATTGTTTTTATATCTTAGTAAAAAGGCAAAGGCTTCATCTTTGCTTTCTTTAAAAAGTGTTTCAACTTTTTCTACTTGAGTTTCAAAAATAATCATATCAAAAGAAGAATAAAAGTCTAAAACCACAGCCTTAGCATATCTTTTACCACTTTTACTCATCATTGATTTAAAATCTTCAATCTTTCCTACAACCAAAAGCTCACCCTCGCCTTTGAGTGTTTCAAAATCCATACTTTTAAAATAATCTATACCTTCTATTTGACTTGCAAATTTATCTAAAGGATGACCTGATACATAAATTCCTAAGATTTCTTTTTCATAGCCTAGTTTTTCCATTAACTCAAATTCTACTTTGCTATCATGAAGCCCTACTTTGATATCTGCGGCTATTTCTTCTTCTCCAAAAAGAGAAGCAGTAGAATTTCTTTTAACTTCAGCTATTTTTCTACTTGTTTCTGAAATAAGCTCAAGATTATCCACCAAACATTTTCTAGTATAGCCAAACTCATCAAAAGCACCTGATTTAGCTAAATTTTCTATAGTTTTTTTATTAATCTTAGTAGGATCAATAGAGCTTATAAAATCATCAAAATCACTAAAACCCTCTTCCTTGCGAATAGTCATGATATTTTCTATCGCAGGAATTCCCACACTCTTAATCGCTCCAAGCCCATAAATAATAGCTTCAGAACCATCTTCAAGCTTAGTTGCACTAAATTCTCTTTGAGCTTTATTGATATTTGGCGGCAAAAGCTTGATATTCATTCTTTTCATCTCTTCAATGTATTTTGCGACCTTATCTACATTGCTTTCTTCACTTGTTAAAAGCGCAGCCATAAATTCACTTGGATAATAAGTTTTTAAATACGCTGTTTGAAAGGTTATAAGCGCATAGGCAGCCGAGTGAGATTTATTAAAACCATATTCAGCAAATTTCAAAATAAGCTCAAACAAATCATCAGCCTTTTTCTCATCATAGCCTTGTTTTTTAGCTCCTTCTAAATACTCTGCTTTAAGATTGTCCAAAATTTCTCTTTTTTTCTTACCCATAGCACGACGCACATTATCAGCTCCACCCAAAGAAAAACCACCAATTTTTTGCACTATTTGCATAACCTGCTCTTGATAAACTATAACCCCATAAGTATTTTCAAGTATAGGCTTTAAATCATCAAATGCATATGTTGCAGCCTTTCTACCATGCTTGATATCGATAAAATCATCCACCATCCCACTATCAAGTGGCCCTGGTCTATATAAAGCTAAAACCGCGATTAAATCTTCAAATCTTTCAGGCTTTAACCTAGCATTCAAACTTTGCATACCGCCTGATTCTATTTGGAAAATACCCAAGGTATTACCACTTTGTATAGTTTTATAAACCTTAGGATCATTCATATCAATCTTTTCCCAAATCACATCTTTACCATAACGCTTTTTCACTAGCTTAATCGCATTATCAATTACTGTAAGGGTTTTTAAACCCAAAAAGTCAAATTTAATTAAATCCACATCTTCAAGATATTCTTTAGAATACTGCGTTACCAAATGACGCTCATCGTTTTTACTTTGTCTAAAAAGCGGAGCTTTATTCCACAAAGCTTCATTAGATATCACAACTCCGGCCGCGTGCATACCTGCGTTTCTATTTAAACCCTCTAGTGCTTTAGCAAAATCCCAAACTTGACGCCCTTTTGGATGAGAATTTACAAATTCAGCTATTTTTGGTTCTTGCTCATAGGCTTTTTCTAAAGTAATTTTTAGCTCTTCAGGAACTAATTTTGCCAAAGCATCCGCATCAGGTATGCTCATATCACAAACCCTAGCTACATCACGGATTACTCCCTTTGCTAAAAGCTTACCAAAGGTAATGACTTGTGCAACCTTTTCAGCTCCATATTTATCGATCACATAATCAATCACTTCCCCTCTTCTATCTTGACAAAAATCCACATCAATATCAGGCATTGATACACGCTCAGGATTTAAAAATCTCTCAAAAAGAAGATTATAAGGTATAGGATCTAAATCTGTAATTTTTAAACAATACGAAACTAAACTCCCCGCTGCACTCCCACGCCCTGGGCCAACTGGTATATCTTTTTCCTTAGCTGCGGCGATAAAATCATGAACGATTAACATATAACCTGAAAATTTCATATTTTTAATAATACTAATTTCTAAATCAAGCCTATCTTTATACTCTTGGTGCTTACTCTCATCGATAAATTGAAGTCTTTCTTCTAAGCCTTTTTTACAAAGATACTCAAAAACTATATCATCATTATCAAAGCTAAATTCTTGATCTTCTTGTGCTAGATTTAAACTATATTTTTTTGCATATTCACGGGTAAATTTAAAATTTGGTGGGGTTGGATCGCCTAGTTTTAATTCTAAATTGCATTTATTAGCTATTTCTTGAGTATTTTCGATGGCTTCAGGAATATCAGCAAAAAGTTCGCTCATTTGCTCTGGTGTTTTTACATAAAACTCATGCACCTCATGTCTTAAACGCCCTGGATCATCAAGCTTAACCCCCATGGCTATACACATAAATACTTCATGAGCAGCCGCCCTTTCTTTAAAAGTGTAATGTGTATCATTAGTTGCAATAATTTTTATATCAAGCTCTTTAGCAAGTTTGATGATAGAATCATCAATAAATTTTTGATCATCAATACCATGACGCATAATTTCAAGGTAAAAATCATCTCCAAAAACTTTTTTATACCATAAAGCTGCTTCTTTTGCACCCTCATAACCCTTTGCGCCAAATTTTATATTTCGTTCATTCTTGGTATTTAAATGCCAATTAATCTCACCTTGCAAACACGCAGAAGAGCAAATCAAACCCTCACTATGAGCCTCTAAAAGCTTTTTATTAATCCTTGGGTAATAATACAAACCATGTATATAACTTTGCGAGCTCAAATACATCAAATTTTTATAACCAATTTCATTTTTAGCAAATAAACAAAGATGAAAACGCTGTCTTGAGCTTTTATCACTTAAATCATCGTGATTATGTAAATATGCTTCAAGCCCTATAATAGGCTTAATTCCTTCAGCTCTCATTGTTTTATAAAAATCAATAGCACCAAACATATTTCCATGATCAGTCATAGCAACACTTGTTGCACCTTGTGCTTTTAGCGTTTTAGCTAGCTCTTTGAGTTTATTTGCTCCATCAAGTAAAGAATATTCTGTATGTAAATGCAAATGTGTAAATTGGCTCATATTTTTCCTTGTATTTTTTTATTATTATAAAAAAAAACCTTAAATTTAAAACTTACAAGCATAAAAAATGTATAATAGCTTACTTTCAAAAAAGGAGTAAAAAATGGAAGTAAAAATTTATTATTGTAATCTTTGAAATTACAAACCACAAGCTGCAAGGGTTGCAGAAGAAATACAAAATGAATTCAAAGATGCACAAATTTCTACCATAGAAAAAGGTGGCGGTCATTTTATAGTAGAAGTAGATGGTAAAATCATTTACTCTAAAAAAGACTTGTTTAATTGTGAAGTAGATAGATTTCCTCATGAGGGTGAAATTACCAAGCTTATGAAACAAATGTAAGCTAAACCCTCATCAGCGAGGGTTTATTTTGTTAAAGGAACAAGCATACCTTCATAAAGTTTTTGATAAATTTCTTCTGAGCATAAATGTTTAGCAAGCTCTAAACCAAATAAAATAGCCGTAGCAGGCCCAGCTGCTGTGATGACATTTTCATTTACTACAACTGCTTTATTTACTCTTATACCTTCAATACCCACTTCACAACCAGGATAGCAAGAAAACTCGCCATTAATCACCCCTGCTTTTGCCAATACCATAGGTGAAGCACAAATAGCAGCTACGATTTTTTTCTTAGCATGTAAATCTTGTATGATTTTTATGATAAGTGAATTGTTTTTTAAATTCATCATACCTTCAAATCCACCTGCCAAAGCGATTGCATCTAAATTTTCTTGATCAACACTAGTCAAACTCACATCAGCCCTTATGCTAATTCCATTAGCTCCCTGCACTAAAAGCTCATCATCTAGCGAAGCAATAATTACTTCTAAATTTCCACTAGCCTCCCCTGCTCTTTTTAAAACATCAGCTATACCTATAAATTCAGCCTCTTCAAAACCTTTTGCCAAAGGCACTAAAACTTTTTTCATTTTTCTCCTTTTAGTCGATAAATCTTTTATTTAATTCATGAAAATATTCTATGCGTCTATCGCGTAAAAATGGCCACCATCTACGCACATTTTCACATCTTTGCATATCAATTTCAACGATTTTACAAAGCTCTTGTTTATCATCAGCCCTAAAAAGCTCTTCACCTTGAGCCCCAAAAACAAAAGAATTCCCCCAAAATCTTATGCCATCTTCCACACCGCTTTCATCTTTTTCAAAACCCACTCTATTAATAGCTACTACAGGTAAGCCATTAGCTATAGCATGACCTCTTTGCACACCTATCCAAGCTTCAAGCTGTCTTTGTTTTTCTTCTTTTTCATCCTTATCAAACCAACCTATAGCGGTAGGATAAATTAAAATTTGAGCTCCCTTTAAAGCCATTAACCTAGCAGCTTCAGGATACCATTGATCCCAGCATATTAAAACCCCAAGCTTTCCAACACTTGTTTGTATAGGCTCAAAACCCAAATCACCTGGAGTAAAATAAAATTTTTCATAAAAACAAGGATCATCAGGAATATGCATTTTGCGGTATTTGCCTGCTATGGAGCCATCTTTTTCAAATACCACACTAGTATTATGATAAAGCCCTGCACTTCTTTTTTCAAATAAAGAAGTTACCAAAACAACTTTATTTTCCCTAGCTACATTAGACCAAAATTTAACATCCTCTTCATAGTCATTTGCCAAATCAAAAAAGTTTGTATTTTCACTTTGACAAAAATACTGCGTTTGATGAAGCTCTTGCAAACACACAAGCTCAGCCTTTTCTTTTGCTGCTTGTTTAATAAGTTCGCATGTTTTTTCTATAGTTTTTTCTTTATTTTGTTTAAATTCTTGCTGAATGAGCGCTAATTTCATTTTTACTCCTTTCTTCTTCTGAATCATCATAAGGATCTAAATGTATATGGATATTCCAAAAATCATCTTTAAAATGTTCTCTTATGCTATCTTCAATCTCATCACCAATCTCATGAGCTTTTAAAAGTGATATTGTAGGTTCAAAAACTAAATGCACACTAACATAAAGCATATCAGGACTTTTTCTAGTTTTTAAATGATGAAAACTTTTGACTTCTTTATTTGCACTTATGATTTGTTTAATCACTTCAACTTGTTCTTTATCAATAGCTACATCTAATAAAATTTTAGAACTTTCCTTAATGATTTTAAAAGCTGAAAAAATCGTATATAAACTTATAGCTATGCCAAATAATCCATCAATAAAATGATAATTTGTAAAAGCTATAATCACAAGTGCTAAAAGCGTTAAAGCATTAGTCAAGAAATCTATTTTATAGTGTAAGCTATCAGCTTTTATAATCAAGCTTTTTGTTTTTTTAGCAACATAATTTAAAAAAACCACCAAACACAAAGTCACAGCCATAGCAAAAGCCATGACAAAAATTCCAAGATCAAGTTTTTCTACACTTTCTTGATTGTGAATTTTCAAAACACTCTCATAAAAAATATAAACCCCAATCCCACTAATAACAAGACCTTCAAAAAGCCCCATTAAAGCTTCAATTTTACTAAGGCCAAAATTATATTCCTTGCTAGAGCCTTGAGAGCTTTTTTTCAAAGCTAAAAAATTTAAACCCGAAATCACACAATCAAGCAAAGAATCAATCGCACTAGAAAGTACTGCAACAGAACCTGAAGCTAAACCTACTGCAAATTTTATAATAGCTAAAAAAATAGCACATACACTTGCAATGATAGTCGCACTTTTTTGTAAATTCATCTTTGACCTTCATAGCGGTTTTGACAAGAACAATGCAAAGAACCATTTTGTCTTAAAAACACCCTTGCATCAACCCCTACTACTTTTCTATCTTTGCATGCTTTTTGTAAATTTTCTAATACCAAAGCATCATTTTCATCATTATAAGTTGGCACTATCAAACCACCATTAACAAAAACAAAATTTACATAAGTAGCACCAAGCCTTTTACCTTCAAAATACAAAGGCTTAGGTAAAGGAAGCTCTAATAAATCAAATCCTGTTTTTTTCAGCTCATCTTCCATAGCCTTTAAAGGTGCGTAATGCTCATCATTTTCATCTTTACACACACAATAAGCAATGGTTTTTTCATTGATAAATCTTGCTAGGGTATCTATATGATGATCAGTATCATCGCCTTTTATATAACCATGATTTAACCATATAATTTGTTTTAAGCCAAAAATTTCTTTTAACTTAGCTTCAATTTGCTCTTTATTTAAATGTGAATTTCTATTTTCATTTAACAAACAAGCACTCGTTGTAAGCATTACTCCTTGCCCGTTAAAATCAATACTCCCACCTTCTAAAATAAGATCAATTTTTTCTAATTTTCCAGATAATTTTTGTGCAAAAAGCTTTGAATTTACCGCATTATCTAAAGTGCTTTGAAATTTATCGCCCCAAGCATTAAAAGTAAAATCAAGCCCTATAATTTTATCATCTTCACGCGCATCAATTGCACCAAAATCTCTAATCCAAGTATCATTAGTATCACACTTAAAAAAATCTAGATTTTTTATATGTTTAAATCTTTGAAAATCTTTTTCACTTGGAGCAATAAGTAAAACTTTTTGAAAATTTGCCACAGCTTTAATAAATTCCTCATAGCTTTGCATAATTTCTTCTAAATAAGGACTCCAATCGCTATTTTTATGGGGTAATGAAAGTAAAAGTAGTTCCTGTTTTTCCCATTCTGCTATGCTTTTTCTCATTGATAATTTCCTTTGATAAAATGTATAAAAAGGTAACATTAATTACATATTCTAAAAAATATTAATAATATCATTTTTATCTTTAAAAACGGCATAGTAGTATTTAAAGATACTTTTACATTAAAAACATTTAATATTTTTTTAAATTTCAAGTTATAAGATGAAAATGAGACAAGTTCAAGGAGGTAAAATGAAAAAAATTGTATATTCTGTCTTATCTTTATCTTTTTTAATGAGTTCTGCTTTTGCCATTGATCAAGCAAAACTTCAAGCAAAAAAGCAAACAGGTATCCATTTACAAAGTGCGCAATGGAAAGTCCCAAATACTATAGAAAATGGCATTATCATTGAAGATAAACTTCCAAATTCACCTTATACTCAAGCAGTCATTTTGGGTAATAAAATTTTAAATTACACCACAAACTATATAGGACCTCAAGCAAAAAATCCTAAAAATCGTTATGCAGGTAATAATCTTTCTTGCTCAAGCTGTCATGCTAATGCTGGAACTATAAAAAATCAATCAGGTTTTGTAGGAATTTATGCACGCTTTCCACAATATAATGCAAGAGCGGATAAAATAATCACTCTAGAAGATAGAATTAATGGCTGTATGGAAAGATCCATGAATGGCAAAAGGCTTCCAAACAACTCTCCTCAAATGAAAGCCATACTTGCTTATATGCATTATATTTCTCAAGGTATAGAAGTAGGAGCAAAAACACAAGGACAAGGATTACCTAAAATATCCTTTTTAAAAAGAGCAGCAGATCCTAAAAAAGGTAAAGAAATTTATCAAAATAAGTGCGTAGCCTGCCATGGAGAAAATGGAGAGGGGATAAAAAGTAATGATCCTAGTATGAGTTATTACATATATCCTGCTTTATGGGGAAATGATAGTTACAACACAGGTGCTGGCATGTATAGACTTATCAAAGCTGCAAGTTATATCAAAGCAAATATGCCAAAAGATGATGCAACCTTAACTCTAGAACAAGCTTATGATGTGGCAGCTTATATTAATTCTCAACCAAGACCTATTAAAAAGAATAGAAATAAAGACTTTCCAGATCGTGATGTAAAACCTGCAGATATGGATGTAAAACCTTATGCTAAACATGATAAATTTAGTATAGAGCAACATCGTTATGGTCCTTTTGAACCTTTATATATTAATACAAAATAATTTTTAAGAATAGCTAATTCTAGCTATTCTTTTTTTAAAACCCAAGCAAAATACCATATCGCAAAAGATAAAAGCAAAATCATAAAAAGCTTTTTATCATACACTCCAAAACCAATATAAAGCACAGAATACATAAAACCAAAACTTCCTGCATAAATGCAAATTCTACTCATTAAACCATTTTCTACTGCTCTAAAACATGGACATTTGTGAAAAAATTTCTTTTTTGTTTCTTTGGGTTTAAAAAAACTCAAAATCGCACTTAAAATCAGTAAAAAACTTAAAAAATATAAAACCTTATCCATTAATGAAAATACCTTAACCAAGCAGGAATTGCACTTTGCTCTTCTCTTAAAGAACTTTCTTCTCCATGCCCTGGAAAAAGCTTAAAATCTTTTTCATAAGCTAAAATTTTAAGCAAACTCTCTTTCATCTTAGTTGCATCTGAGTAAGGAAAATCCCACCTACCAATACTACGATAAAATAAAAAATCCCCACTAAAAAGCACATCTTTGCCCACAAGTTCTATCATACAACACCCTGGAGTATGCCCTGGGAAATGATGAAATTTAAACTTAAACTCATCT
This sequence comes from Campylobacter sp. CNRCH_2007_0968H, assembly GCF_025773245.1. Lineage (NCBI taxonomy): Bacteria > Pseudomonadati > Campylobacterota > Epsilonproteobacteria > Campylobacterales > Campylobacteraceae > Campylobacter > Campylobacter sp. CNRCH_2007_0968H. The sequence goes on from NZ_JAKMTQ010000001.1 coordinate 44,513, forward strand.
ATACTAAATTCATTTTCATTTTCTATCAATACATCAGCACTTGAATGCTCAAAACCATAATTAAAAGGATCTTTTAGCATAAAAGCATCATCTTTATGGATAAAAATTGGAATTTCATAAGCCATTTTAACTTTAGCATTATCATAAACATGATCATAATGACCATGGGTATTTAAAATAGCTAAAGGTTTGCTTGTATTTTCTTTGATAAACTTATAAGCATTTTCTCCTGGATCGATGATAATTTGCTTGTTATTATGATCTATAATATAACAATTTGTTTCATACATTCCACATGGTTGTTTTAAAATACGCATATAAACTTCCTTTTAACTAAATCAAATATAATTTTAAAAAATTAATATTTAAAGATTTTTTATGAATTATACAAAATTACAAGAATTATTGATCAATTTTATAAAAGAACAAGCAAGAGATAAAAATCTCATCTTAGGTTTAAGCGGTGGGATAGATTCAGCTTTAGTAGCTCATCTTTGCAAAAAAGCAGTAGGTGAAAAACTTTTTGTGCTTTTAATGCCTACAAAATATTCTAAAAAAGAAAATTTAGATGATGCATTAATGCTTTGTAAAGATTTGCAAATTCATCATAAGATCATTTATATTGATGAAGTGCTTTGTGCTTATGAAAAAATTTGTCAAGATTTAAGCCATTTACGCTTTGGGAATTTAGCTGCAAGAGTGCGTATGAGCTTGCTTTATGATTATTCAGCCTTGCATAATGCTTTAGTGGTAGGCACTTCTAATAAAAGCGAACTTATGCTTGGTTATGGAACTATTTATGGAGATTTAGCTTGCGCTTTTAATCCTTTAGCTACACTTTATAAAAGTGAAGTTTTCGAGCTTGCTAAATTTATAGGTGTACATGAAAATTTCATACAAAAAGCCCCTAGTGCTGATCTTTGGCCAAATCAAAGCGATGAAAAAGATCTTGGCTATAAATATGAAGTTTTAGATGAAGTTTTAAAAGCTTTAGAAAATAATCAAAGCTTAGAAAATTTTGATGAGAATTTAAAAAATTTAGTCTTAGAGCGTGTGCAAAATAATGCCTTTAAAAGAAAACTTCCAACAACATTAAAGAATACATATGACTTGGCTTGATCGGTATTTTTTTAAACCTAATTTTTTGCAAAAAATTCTAGCCTTTTTGCTTTTACCTTTTAGCTTTTTATATATGATTATAGCTATTTTAAATACTAAATTTAAAAAAGAACTTGATTTTAATTTACCCATTATAAGCATAGGTAATCTAACCCTAGGAGGCAATGGAAAAACTCCCATTTGTAAAGCCATAGCTGCTGAGTTTGAAAATTGTTTTATCATCTTAAGAGGCTATAAAAGACAAAGTGAAGGCTTAATCATCGTTAAACACAAAGATAAAATTTTATGCAGCATTAAAGAAAGTGGCGATGAAGCTATGGAGTATGCACTTACAAAGCACATTAGTGGAGTGATAGTAAGTGAAGATAGAGTTAAAGGCATACAAAAAGCTATCGAACTTGGAGCAAAGATCATACTTTTAGACGATGCTTTTTCTAAATTTCATATTAAAAAACTTAGTATTTTATTACAAAGCAAAGATGAGCCTTTTTTTGATTTTACCCTACCTAGCGGGGCTTATCGTTTGCCAAAATCTTTTGCTAAAAGGGCTGATTTTATAGCTAAAGAAAATGAAGATTTTGTGCGTTATTCTCATGTAAAAGAAAATCAAAAAGCTATTTTAATAAGCTCTATTGCAAAGCCTTTTAGATTATATGAGCATTTTATTAAAGCTAGGGCTTGTTATTTTTTTGCTGATCATTACACTTTTCAAAAAGAAGAATTAGAAAAACTTTTAAAAAAACACAATTGTGACACCTTAATGCTAACCTTTAAAGACTATGTCAAGGTAAAAGATTTTGGCTTTAAAACAGAATTAATTCATCTTGATATTATTTTAAAAGACGGCTTTAAGCAAATTTTGCAAGATTATATTGATAAATTTAACAATAAGGAAAAAAATGTTACTACACTCAACCCAAGATAAAAATCACCAAGTAAGCTTTTCAAAGGCCTTACTTAGCCCTAGTGCACCTAATAATGCTTTATATGCACCACTTAATCTACCAAAGCTTGATAATGAAGCTTTAAAAAATTTAAACTACAAAGAATTAGCTTTAAAAATTATCGCAGCTTTTGATTTTGATTTAGAGCCTGAAGTTTTTGAAAAAGCTTTGAAAACTTATGAGAGTTTTGATGATAAAACCTGCCCTGTTCATTTAAGAAAAATTAATGATAAGCTTTATATTAATGAATTATTTCATGGGCCAACAAGAGCTTTTAAAGACATGGCATTGCAGCCTTTTGGCGTGCTTTTGGAATACTTAAAAAAAGATGATGATTTTTTAATCATGTGTGCTACAAGTGGCGATACAGGACCTGCTACGCTAAAAAGCTTTGAAAATAAAAAAGGCATAAAAGTAGTTTGCATTTACCCAAATGAAGGCACAAGTAAAACTCAAGCTTTACAAATGACACACTCAAATGCAAGCAATTTAAAATCCATAGCCATTGAAGGTAATTTTGATGATGCACAAAATACCTTAAAAACACTTTTAAATGATGAAGATTTTAAAAACACCTTAAAAGAAGAAAAGTTAAGTCTAAGTGCTGCAAATTCAGTTAATTTTGGAAGAATACTTTTTCAAATCATCTATCATTATTATGCTAGCTTAAAAATCGATAAAACAATAGACATTATTGTGCCAAGTGGAAATTTTGGCGATGCTTTGGGGGCTTATTATGCTAAAAAAATGGGAGCAAATATAGGTAAAATTAAAATTGCTTCCAATTCAAACAATATCTTAAGTGAGTTTTTTAATACAGGCAAATATGATTTAAGAAATAAAAGCTTGCAAAAGACTATTTCTCCTGCTATGGATATACTCATATCATCAAATATAGAAAGATTGCTTTTTGATAAATTTAAAGATGAACGCACCAAAGAACTTATGCAAGCTTTAAAGAATGAAAAATATTATGAGCTTAGTCAAAAAGAACTAGAGCTTTTGCAAGAAGACTTTGAAGCTGATTTTTGCAATGATGATGAGTGCATGCAATATATCAAACAATACAGCCACTTAGGACTTTTAGATCCTCATACTTGCACTTGCTTTAAAATGCTTGATTCTAACACTACTACGCTTATTACTTCTACAGCACAATGGAGTAAATTTACCCCAAGTATGTATCAAGCAATTTATAACAAAGAATGTCAAGATGAACAAGCTTGTATGCAAGAACTTGTAAAAGAATTTAAGCAAGAAATTCATCCAAATATCGCAAGCTTATTTACAAGCACACAAAAGCAAAATCAAGTTTGCAAACTCAAAAATCTAAAACAAACTATTATAGAATGGATAAAACAATGATAATCATACCAGCAAGATTAAAATCAAGTCGTTTTGAAAATAAAATTTTATGCGAGATTGATAATTTACCTATGTTTATTTATACAGCTAAAAAAATGCAAGAAGTTGATGAAGTGTGCGTGGCAATTGATGATGAAGAGGTTTTAAAAATAGCACAAAAACACAATATAAAAGCAGTTTTAACAAGCAAAAATCATGAAAGTGGCACTGATAGGATCAACGAAGCTTGTCAAATTTTAAAACTAAATGAAAATGAGCTAATTATTAATGTCCAAGCTGATGAGCCTTTTATAGAAACACAAAATATTAAAGATTTTAAAGAATTTAGCCAAAAAGCTTTTGAAGATGAGCTTTGTTTTATGAGTAGTTGCTACAAAGAAGTAGATGCGAAAGCTTGTGATGATCCAAATTTGGTTAAAGTAGTTACTGATAGTAATGATTATGCTTTATATTTTTCAAGATCTAAAATTCCTTATGAAAGGGCAAATTATAAACAAAATTTTAAAGCCCACCTTGGAATTTATGCATATAGGGTTAAAAATTTACAAGAATTTTGTACTTTGAAAAACTCAGCTTTGGAAGAATGTGAAAAATTAGAACAATTAAGAGCCTTAGAAAATGGCAAAAAAATCAAAATGTTAAAAATACAAAGTCAAAGCATAGGTATAGATACAAAAGAAGATTATGAGAAAGCTTTGGCTAAATTTGGAGTTAAAAAATGAAAAAAATACTTTTTTTACTAAGCTTATTTTTTACACTTCATGCAAAAGAATTAATCGTAGGTATGGAACTGGCCTACCCTCCTTTTGAAATGAGTGATACTAAAGGCAATCCAAGTGGTATTAGTGTAGAGTTTTTACAAGCCTTTGCCAAAGAAAAAAACTATGATTTAAAAATTCAAAACATAGCTTGGGATGGACTTATACCTGCTTTAAGAACTCAAAAAATAGATCTAATCATGTCTTCTATGAGTATAAGCGAGCAAAGAAAAAAAGTAATAGATTTTACCTTGCCTTATGCTAAGGCAAATTTAGCGATATTAAGCGCTAAAAAATCAAATATTAATTCCATAGAAGATTTAAATCAAAAAGGAAAAATCCTTGCTTTAAAAAGAGGTTCAAGTGCGCATTTATATGCTCAAAAAAATCTTAAAAATGCAAAAATCCTAGTATTTGATAAAGAAAATGCAGCTATTTTAGAAGTCATTCAAGCAAAAGCTGATGCTTTTATTTATGATCAAATGAGTATTTATAAAGCATGGAAAAAACATCCTGAGCAAACAAAAGCTATTTTTACCCCTTTTGAAAAAACACCTGAGCAATGGGCCATAGCTTTAAATAAAAACAATACCAAATTAAAAGAAGAGCTCAATGAGTTTATTTTAAAATCTAAAAAAAATGGTCTTTTTGATAAACTAAGTCAAAAATATCTCAAAGATATGCAAGAAGTTTTCAAAGAACAAAAGCTTGAGTTTTTCTTTTAAGAAAAACTCTTTTCAAGCTTTCTTGAAAACATAGAAATAGGTAAAGTTAAAACCAAATAACAAAGCGCTAAGGGAATATAAATTTCTAAAGTAGAAAAGGTAAAAGCATTAATTTCTTGAGCATTTTGAGTTAATTCTGAAATAGCTATAACGCTTAAAAGAGAGCTATCTTTGATCAAATTACTAAGTTGTCCACTTAGTGGTGCTAAGATATTTTTTAAAGCTTGAGGAAAAATCACACTTTTATAAATTTCAAACTCACTCAAACCCAAAGCCTTAGCACTTTCATATTGCATTTTATCAACACTTAAAATCCCTGCTCTAAATATTTCACAAATATAAGCACTAGCAAATAAAGCTAAAATCAAAATTCCACAAACATAACGATTATCAAGCCCCAAATTATCTGCAAAAATATAATAAATCAATAAAATTTGCACTAGCAAAGGTGTGCCTCTAATAAGCTCTATAAAAACTCTTGCAAACATATTAAAAAGTACGATTTTACAAAGACTCATATAACACAAAATCAAAGCAAAAATCACACCTACAATCAAAGACAAAACACTAATAAAAAAACTCGTAAAAAAACCTTGTATCATTTTGTCTTTATACTCATAAATTGCCATAAAATCAAAATTATAACTAGCACTTAAAAAAGATAAATAAAAAAATAAAAACAATAAAAATGCTAGCAAAAAGGCATTAATAGCAAACACCTTTGGACTGATTTTTTTATGCTCATTAAATTTATTACGCACTATAAAAAGATGATTCAATTCTAGCCTTTATTTTTTATCAAATTTTTTAAGTTTTTCATCATTTAAACTAAGTTCCATCTTACGAATTTCTTCCTCACCGCTACGGACTAATTTTTTATCATATTTAAAATACTTATTTTTAATTTTATTTGGATATTCTAAAAAATTAAGTAGATATTTAAATAAATTTATCCTTGCTTTCTTTTTACTATCTGAATTAATGATCACCCAAGGACATTTTGGTGTATTAGAAGCTAAAAGCATAGAATATTTTGCTAGAGTGTATTTATCCCATAATTCTTGTGATTTTTCATCAACAACAGAAAGTTTGTATTGTTTTAGCGGATCTGTTCTCCTTTGCTCAAAACGCCTTTTTTGCTCTTGTTTGGAAACTGAAAAATAAAATTTAAAAAATAAAATTCCACTATCAAGTAGCATTTCTTCAAAAGAAGACACCTCACGCAAGAATTTTTTATGCTCATTTGGAGTACAAAAGCCCATCACAGGTTCCACCCCTGCTCTATTATACCAAGATCTATCAAAAATCACTATCTCTCCTGCTGCAGGCAAATGTGTCACATAACGCTGAAAATACCACTGAGTTCTTTCCACATCACTTGGTTTTTCAAGTGCTACCACACGACAACCTCTAGGATTTAAATGTTCAATTAATCTTTTAATAGCACCACCTTTTCCTGCTGCATCACGCCCTTCAATTAAAATCAAAACTTTTAATCCTTTATCTTTGACATGATTTTGAAATTTTAAAAGCTCAATTTGTAATCTTCTAAGCTCGCTTTCATACTCAAGTGTTGATTTTTTCACTTTAATAAGAGTAAATTTATCCTTATCCACAACAAACTCCTTAATTTAGGATAATTATTAACTTAAATTTACCACAAATAAGTAAAATAAAACAAATTTAATTTTCAATTTCAAGGAGAAAAATGCGTTTTTTAGCGGTATTTTTTATTTTTTTCAATTTATCTTTTGCTAATAATGGAGTATTATCACTCAATGAAGCTTTTAAACTCAATACCCATAGCAACAATCAAGGAATTTTTTTAAAAATCAATCTTGCAGATAGAATTTATCTTTACAAAGATCAAATCAAAGTAGAATTAGACTCTAATGACATTACTTCTTTATTAAATTTCCCACAAACTCAAACTAGAGAAAACAAAGAAGTAATCTTTAGCCAACTTGAACTTTTCATACCTCAATTATTATTAGATGATTTTGTTAAAAATAACAAAGCAAAACTTTCCCTAGCTTATCAAGGTTGCTCAGAAGAAGGTTTATGCTATCGTCCTGTATATGTAAATTATGAACTTAATAAACAAAATGGAATTTATACTATAAAATCCACTAAAGATCAATTTAAAAAGCAAAACGAAGATGAGCAAATTGCTAATGATTTAAGCACACAAAATATATTTATCACACTTTTAACTTTTTTTGGTTATGGCTTATTATTAGCACTTACTCCTTGTATTTTACCAATGATACCTATTCTTTCATCATTAATCGCAATGAAACTCAAAGACAAACCATCTAAAAAACATAGCTTTTATTTATCTTTTATCTATGTCTTTTTTATGTCTTTAGCTTATGCTATAGCAGGTGCTTTAGTGGGCCTTGCAGGAGCTAATGTGCAAGGTTTATTACAACAACCTTGGATTATCATTACTTTTGCAGGTATTTTTGTATTGCTCTCACTTTCTATGTTTGGCTTTTATGAATTACAACTGCCACTTAAATTTCAAAATTTTATCAATAAAAAAATAGAAGGCAAAAACGGGGTTTTTGGTATAGCTATCATGGGCTTTTTATCAGCTCTTATTGTAGGACCTTGCGTGGCTGCACCTTTAGCAGGGGCTTTGCTTTATATTACTAATAGTGGCGATGTATTTTTAGGAGGACTTTCTTTATTTGTGATGAGTTTTGGTATGGGCATGCCTTTACTTTTAATAGGTCTTGGAGGAAATCTTTTAAAAAGTGGGGCTTGGATGCTTAAGATAAAGATTTTCTTTGGTTTTATCATGCTCATTATGGCAGTTTGGATGCTAGAAAGAATACTTAGTGTAAATATCATTTTGATACTTTATGGAATTATAGGGGTATTTTTTGTTAGTTTTATGGGTTTATTTGATGAAGCTAAAACTAATTTTGATAAATTTAAAAAAGCAAGTATGATTTTAATTTTAGCTTATAGTTTAAGCCTAATTTTAGGCGGCTCAATGGGTTCAAAAAGCTTACTAAAACCTCTTGAGTTTAACCTTACTTCAAAAGAAAATAGCCCTAGTTTAAGTTTTAAAACCATTAAAAATTTAAAAGAACTTAAGCAAGAATTACAAAATTCTACCAAACCTGTTATGCTTGAATTTACAGCCGCTTGGTGTGAAAACTGCAAGCTCTTAGAAGAATATACTTTTACAGATGCTAAAGTACAAAATTTACTTGCTAATTACACACTTTTAAAAGCAGATGTAACACATAATAGCCAAGAAGATTTAGCTCTTATGAAAGAATTTGGAGTTTTTGGGCCTCCTGTGATGATATTTTTTAACAAAAGTGAAGAAAAAGGACGCGTTATAGGCTATGTAGATGCAAATGAATTTTTAAATAGAGTTCCTTAAAAAGACTCTATTTAAAATTAATTTTATTTCAAAAAACCTTTCAATCCTTCAAGCTGATATTGCCATAGTTTTTCTATAAAAATTTTAAGTTTTATTGCCAAAAGACCACTAATTGGTTTATGTAAAACCGTGCCAACTGCATAATCTCTTCCTATTGAACAAACGGTATTTCCACTCACAAAAGAAAATTCTTGTTTAAAATCTTTCTCATCAATCATAGCCATTAAAGCTTTAGCCACATAAGCTCCTTCTCTTAATGCAAGCTGGGCTGTTGGAGGATACGGAGTGTTAGTTTTAGGGTTTTTAAATAAACTATTATCGCCTATAAAAAAGTATTTTGATGAATTTTCAACATTTAATGGATGCATAAAAGCATCTACTTCTATACGCGATCTTGTGCTTGGAAAATCTGAGCTATTTTCTATAACGCTATTACCTCTAACTCCTGCAGTCCAAATGATAGTATTAGCTTTAATAAATTCTCCCCCATCAAGCCTTATACCATTTTTTTCACATTCTATAATTTTAGATTTTTCATATACTTTCACACCAAGTGCTTCTAGTCTTTGCTTTGTTTTTAGAGCCAAACTTTTATCAAACATAGGTAAAATTTGATCCATAGCTTCAATAATAGAGAGTTCTAATTTCTCATAAGAAATTTGCTCTTTTTGACAAAATATTTTAAGCTCTTTAGCTAAAGAAGCTACAAATTCAACCCCACTTAAACCCCCACCACAAACTGCGATTTTTAAATCATCTTCATTTTGGGTGGTTTTGTAATTTTTTATTTTCTCATATATTATTTCATTAATTTTTAAAGCATTTTCATAATTATCTATACTCAAAGCATATTCTTGCATACCTTTAATACCAAAAGTTTCCTTCGCAAAACCAAGCCCACATACTAAAATATCAAAGTCAAATTCATTATTTTTAGTAAAAACTTTGTCTTTAGAAATTTTTAAAACTTCATCTTGGATAAAGTTGATTTTTGGATTTAATAAAGGTAAAAGATCATATTTTGAACTATAAATATCTTCATTTGAAGCTACTTTGTGTAGTAAAATAGTATGATAATGATAAGAATTGTTATTAATCAAACTCACTTGTGCTTTTTCAAAAAACTCATCAGGTAAGGCTTTTATAACCGATAAAGTAGCATATCCTGCACCTAAAAACAAAATTTTCTTTTTTTGCATGGATTTTCCTTTAATTTGATAAAAAAATAAATAAAAATTTGGCATAATGGTATTATTTTTTATCTTAAAATATTTTTTATTTAAATTTAACAAGGAAAAAGCATGCAAAGACAAACTTGGAGCAATACGCTAACTTATATCCTTACAGTAGCAGGAGCGACTATTGGTTTTGGAGCCACTTGGCGTTTTCCATATTTAGTGGGTGAAAATGGAGGCGGTGCTTATGTTTTGGCATTTTGTATAGCTATGATTTTTATAGGAATTCCTGTGATTTTGGTCGAAAATGTCATAGGAAGACGCAGAATGCTAAATTCAGTCGATGCTTTTGGCGGAAAAACAAGCGATGGAGTTAAAATATCTAATTCTTGGCAAGGTGTTGGCTATATGGGACTTTTGGGAAGTTTTGGAATCATGGCTTATTATATGGTAATAGGCGGATGGGTTTTAGCTTATATTTTTAAAATTATCATAGGCGATTTTAATCTTTCAAGTCCCATTAACGCTCAATATACAAGCGAATTTTATAGCTCTACTATAGAAAATAATCCTTTATTAATAGGAATTTTTACTACTATATTTGTGATAATTAATTGGATTATCTTAAAAAAAGGTGTGATTGATGGCATAGAAAAGTCAGTAAAATACCTTATGCCATTTTTATTTATCTGTCTTTTGGTTGTTGTTGCGCGCAATTTAACTCTCGAAGGAGCAAGTGAGGGTGTGAAATTTTACCTTACTCCTGATCTTTCTAAAATCACTCCTAAATTGTTTATAGATGTTTTAGGACAAGTATTTTTTGCCTTATCTTTGGGTTTTGGTGTAATGATAACCTTATCATCTCACCTTAAGAAAAATGAGAATTTAATCAAAACTTCTGTTTATACAGGAATTTTAAACACCCTCATAGCAGTGCTTGCTGGATTTATGATTTTCCCTGCTTTATTTAGCGTAGGTTTAACCCCTGATAGTGGGCCATCTTTGGTTTTTAAAACCTTGCCCGTTGCATTTTCACATATACCTTTTGGAAGTATAATTTGTGTGTTTTTCTTTTTGCTTTTAATCATCGCTGCACTTACTACAAGCTTGCCAATTTATCAAGTAATCATTAGTGTTTTGGAGGAAAAATTTAAACTAGCTAAAAATACTGCTATCAATCTAACACTTGGAAGTATTTTTGTTTTGGGAAATTTACCATGCATACTTACTTATGGTCCTTTAAGAGATATTACTATCATCAAGGGAAAAAATATTTTTGATAGCTTTGATTTTATTAGTGGAAATATATTCTTTGTTTTAACCGCATTTTTTTGTTGTATTTATGTAGGTTGGGTGCTTAAAAAAGATGCAATTTATGAACTTTCCAATCAAAATACCCTAAAAGGAAGTATTTTTAAATTATGGTATTATTATGTTAAATTTATTATACCTTTGATTATCTTAGTGATTTTTTATTTTGGAATTTTTTAATTTATACTCATAACGCTTTAACATGCTTATATTTCCTTCAAGGCCTCCTTGATGGATATATAAGATTTTTCCACCAAATTGCTCTTTATGAGCTAATAAAGTTTTAAAACCCACCATATCATAAAGCAAATCAAACTCCACTCCACATTCTTTTTTTAAATCCTTATAAAGATCATAAAATTCCAAATAAGGCTTAGCAAAATGATATTTTTTAGGTGAATTTAATATGGTTAAATTACCAAAATCATAATTTGGCTCTAAGCTTAAAATTTGCTCTTTTAAATATGCACTATCGCCCACACAAGCACATGTAAAAACTTTAAATTTACTATGTTTAGCCAAAAAAGCCGCAGAAGTTCCTGTACCTGAAGGTAAAAAAATACTTACATTTTCACTTAACTGCTCACTAAGCTCTAAGGCTAGTTGCTGGTATCCAAATTCAGCTTCTTTTATAGCTACACCCTCTTCTATAAAAATATCATCATCTTTTTTCAAGGCTAAAGCTTGCAGTCTTCTTGTGGGATAATTTATATTTTCTATTAACTTCACATTGTGTTTTAATGCAAATTCTAAATTTCCATGGGGATTTTCTTTTAAAAAAGAACTCATTTTTTCACAAACAAAAATGAGCAAAAAATCATTTTCGTAACAAAACTTAGCTAAAGCAACTAAAGCATTACTTTGAGAGGAGCCAAAAGAAATAAATCTTTGTCCTTTTTTAAATAAATGTTTATTTTTTTCAAAAAAGGCTAGTTTTCTAGCCTTATTTCCATTAATATAACCTAGTAAATCATCTCTTTTGAGTAAAAATTCAAAATCATTGTATTTTAAAACATCAATTCTACTTGCTATCAAGGTATTTTTCAACCTTTTCTAAAGCATTATTTGTATTGATATTAAACTTAATCTCTATTCTACGACTTGCCTCTTTGTCTTCTTTACCATCTTTCATAATTACATCAGAATAAGATCTACCACTTGCCATTAAAAGTTTTTGCAATCTTGGATCTTTGTAAAATGAGTGTATAAAACTCATCACAGCATAAGCTCTTTTTTGTGATAAATCAAGATTATATATATAAGAGCCTGCACTATCCGTATGCCCTTCTATGACTATATTTTCTATACTATTTAAGATATTTTCATCTTTTAAGATATTGTCAAAATACTGTGTTAAAATTGCCTTTAAATTCTCTTTTGCTTGAGCTTTTAGAGTAAAAGAATTTGTATCAAAAAGCACTTCAGAAGGTAAAACTATCGCACCTGTATTAGAATCTAAGGTAATATTAGTATCAAATTTTGCTTGAAGATTTTTGATGGTATTTTCTTTGATTAATCCTAGTTCTTTGATTTTGCTTTTCGCCTCATCAAAATTACGCTCTAATTCTTTGATTTCCTCATCTTTTTTATTTAATCTTTCAAGTAAAGCAAAAATTTGCTGATCTTTTTCATCTAAACTTGAATTTAAATCTTGATTAAGTTTAGTAATATTAGCTTCTAAAGCTTGTTTTTGTTTGCTGATATTATCAAGCGTACTTGAGGTATTACTTAATTTTTGGCTAAGACTTTTTAAAATATCTTCTTTTTGATTTAATTCTTCTTTATTCTCTCTTAAGCGTTCTTCTTGTTTTTGCAAATTTTCTTTTATGATTTGTAAATCACTTTGAGTTAAAACATACTTAACAACTATAGCTCCAATAAGCAAAATAAATATAAAAAGCAAGCCTGCCATTAAATCTGCATAAGCTATCCAAAAATTATTTTCTTCATTGCTAGAATTATTTTTTATCATCTATTTTTTCATCTTCTTTTTGATTTTCAAGCTTTGCAATAACTTGTGTGGTTTGCTCATCTAATTCTTTGCTTTCTTCTTTAAATTCTTGCATTAGTGAAATTTTTTCGTCAATATTTTTTTCATCTTCATAAGCTTCTTTAAAAGTATGCATACCCTCTATAATACTTGCCCTAAAGCCTTCAAAAAGCTTAGTTTGATTATCAAGCATAAGATTTTGATATTTTTCAATATTATTTGAAAAATTATTTACCTTTTCATCTAAAGCACTCACACTTTTATCTAAATGCACAATCTTATCTGAACTCACATCTAAAAGTCTATTATATTGCTCTGAAATTCTTAAGGTTAAATCTTTTATGTTTGAATTTAACATATTTACCGCATTTGCAATCTCGCTATAAGTTTTAACAATATCTTTTTGCTCTCTTTGGGTTTTAGATAAATCACTCATAGTTTGTTTTACATGCTCACTGCTTAATCTTACAGCTTTTTCTTCAGCATTTACAAGTTCTTGAAAAACTTTGAATTTTCTATCTATTGTATTATCTAGTTCTTTAAAAAATTCCTCATTGCTTACATGTTCAAAAATCGTGCCTATTTTTTCAAAATGTTGCAAACTTTCTTGAAGATATTTTCTATCAATTTCTTCTTTAGACCAAAAAAAATCGCTTGTTGCGTTTTTTTGACGATTTAGAAGTTTTTGGAATTTACTACTACCGTATTTTTCAAAAAATATCCACCAAAGTGCTAAGAAAATTCCATAAATTGATACATAAAAGGCTGTTCCTACTCCATTTAATAAAACTGAAATCTCTTGTTCTAAGCCTGCTGTGTCGCTTGAATTAAAATTTGGCATAGACATGGCTATACTTATAAAAGTTCCTAAAATACCAAGCATAGGAAAAATAGCTGCACCCACAGAAGCAAAATTTTCATTTCTCAAATCTTTCACATAAGCATATGCAAAATCATCAAAGCTAGCATTTGACTTTGTTTCTTTACCTATAACTAAAAAATGCTTCATAATATAGCGTTTTAATATCAGCTTAAACTCATCTTTTTGTTGCTCAAAAATACTTGAAGCATAATCAGCACTATGTCTAGCAAAGATCAAAGCCACTAAAAAGATAATCCCTATCATTACAACACTATGTAATTCTACTTTAAAATCAATCTTTCCAAAATACCCTAAAAGCACTAAAATATACAATATAGCAGGGATAAAAATAATCTTTAAATAAGCAACAATTCCTGTGCTACCTTTTCCTTCAGGTAATACAAGATCAGAAAAATCATCAGTTGTTTTAACTTCCATTTTATAAACCTTTGTTAATTTTACTCTAAAAATTTGAAATCTTCACAGGAAAATCAACTAAGAGTTATAAAACTCTTAGTTTCTATCGATACAATTTAAATCACTAAAAGCACATTCTAAGCGTTTGATCATACTCTCTTCGCCCGCTCTAAGCCATACTCTTGGATCATAATATTTTTTATTTGGCTTATCTTCTCCATCTGGATTACCAATTTGGCCTTGCAAATAAGCTTTATTTTTAAGCTCATATTCTCTAACACCATCCCAAAAAGCCCATTGTGTATCTGTATCAATATTCATTTTAATTACACCGTAGCTAAGTGCTGCTTTGATATCCTCTATATCGCTACCACTACCACCATGGAAAACAAAATTGATTGGTTTATCTTCACCAAGATTGAATTTTTCTTTTACATAATTTTGAGAGTTTTTAAGAATTTCAGGTCTTAAAATCACATTTCCTGGTTTATATACTCCATGTACATTACCAAAACTAGCTGCAATTGAAAATCTATCACTAATTTTAGAAAGTCTCTCATAAGCTAATGCTACATCTTCAGGCTGAGTGTATAATTTTGCATTATCAATATTAGTATTATCCACTCCATCTTCTTCACCACCCGTACATCCTAGCTCAAGCTCTAAAGAAATTCCAAGCTCAGACATTTGTTTTAAATAATTCTCACAAGTGCCTAGATTACTTTCTAAATCCTCTTCACTTAAATCAATCATATGAGAGCTAAACAAAGGCTTACCTGTTTCTTTTTTAAACTCAATATTTGCTTCAATCAAAGCATCAATCCAAGGAAGTAATTTTCTAGCAGCATGATCTGTGTGTAAAATTACTGGAACTCCATAAGCTTTTGCCATTAAATGTACATGTCTTGCACCACTTATAGCACCAAGCACATCAGCTTTTGGACAAGCTTTTCCTGCTACAAATTTAGCTCCACCATTTGAAAATTGAATAATCACAGGTGAATTAACTTTTTTAGCACTTTCTAAAACCGCATTAATAGAATTTGTCCCCACGACATTTACCGCAGGGATAGCAAATCCTTCTTTTTTTGCATAATTATATACAGTATTTAGATCATCGCCACTTAAAACACCTGGTTTGACAAGATCTAATACACCCATTATTTATATTCCACTTTTGCTTTTTGACGAAGCTCTTGAGCTTTTTTATTCATAAGTTCTTTAAATTCTTCCATTTTGATATTGCTTTCAATACCTGCTTTTACTTCATTATAACTCATAGTACTTTTCGCTCTAGCATCTTCTTTTAAAATAATATGATATCCAAAATCACTTTTTACTGGTGTTTTAGAAATAGTACCTTTTTTCATAGAAAAAGCTGCATCAGCAAATGGTTTTACCATAGTTGATTCAGCAAACCATCCAAGATCACCACCTTGAGCCGAAGAACCTTTGTCGATTGATTTTTCTTTTGCAAGTTGAGCAAATTTATCATTTAAAGCTTTTCCACTTAACTTACTAAGCTCGGCAATAATATCTTTAGCTTCTTTTTCACTAGTTACCAAAATATGCTTAGCTTTTACTTGAGCTGGTTTAGTAAATTTATCTTTATTTGCTTCATAGTATTTTTTAGCCTTAGCATCATCATTTTTGATAGAATCAAAAATTTTCTTTTGATAGATATTTACCATGATAGCTTCTTTAGCACGCTCTAATTCTTCTTTATATGAAGGATCATTTTCTATTTTTTGAGCTTTAGCGTCTTTTAATACAAGTTGTTGGATGATATATTGATCAATGATTGCTTTTTTTTGTTCAGCTGGTAAGTCAGTGATTTTAGCACCTCTTAACATAGGAGCAAAAAACTCATTTATTTCTGTATCGCTAATATTGTTTCCATCAAGGGTTGCAACCACCGCAGCATTTAAACTCAAACCTGTTAATAAAGCCGCAGCAACTAAAGAAATTTTTTTCATTGTTTTTCCTTTGAAATAGTTTTGTTGATTTTATTATATCTAAACTTTATTTAAAGCCGATTAACATACAATAAGTTTATGAAAAGAAATTTAGAAATTAAAGAATTATTTTTAAAACATTTTGGACAAGCAAAAACAGAATTAGTTTTTAGTAATGCTTATGAACTTATAGTTTGTGTTATGCTTTCAGCTCAATGTACTGATAAAAGGGTTAATCTCATCACACCTGCTTTATTTAAAGCTTACCCTAGCGTGCAAGATTTAGCTAAGGCAAATTTATCTTCTTTAAAACTTTTGATTAATTCTTGCTCATTTTATAATAATAAAGCACAAAATTTAATCAAAATGGCTCAAGCAGTTTGCGAGCAATTTAATGGTGAAATTCCAATGGACGAGCAAGATTTGAAAACTCTAGCAGGTGTAGGACAAAAAACTGCACATGTAGTGATGATAGAATGGTGCGGGGCTAATTGCATGGCTGTAGATACCCATGTATTTAGAGTTTCGCATAGACTTAATCTTAGCAAAGCCAAAACTCCCGAAGAAACCGAAAAAGACTTAACTAAAATTTTTAAAGATAATCTAAACTATCTTCATCAAGCTATGGTGCTTTTTGGGCGTTATACATGTAAAGCTAAAAATCCTTTATGCAAAGAGTGCTTTTTAAATCATTTATGCAAAAGTAAAGATAAGAAAATTTAATCTAGCACCAATTTAGTGCTAGATGATTTTAATGAAAGAATGGTAGATATAAGAAAGCATTGATCACTAAAGCATTTACTATATCTATGAAAAACGCACCCACTAAAGGTACAATAATAAATGCCATATGGCTCATACCATAGTGATTTGTTACAGTTTGCATATTTACCATAGCTGTTGGAGTAGCGCCCAAACCAAAACCACAATGTCCTGCTGCTAAAACTGCTGCGTCATAATCTTTTCCACACACTCTAAAAGTGATAAATATAGCATAAGCAGCCATCATAGCAACCTGAACAGCTAAAATTACCAACATCGGTAGTGCAAGAGTTACTAAATCCCAAAGATTAATAGTCATTAGAGCTAAAGCTAAAAATAAAGATAAGCTTACATTACCCAAAACTGATACTTCTCTATCAAATACATGATGAATTTTTGTAGCTGATAAAACATTTCTTAAAACCACACCTACAAAAAGACAATACACAAAAGTTGGTAAAGTAAAACCTGTATTTGTTTTAATATAAGTAGACAAAGCACTACCTATTAATAAACATAAAGCAATTAATGCCAAAGATTCTATAAAAGAAGAAGGTGTGATTAGTCTTTCTTTTTCTGGAGACTGGAAATTTAAAATCGCATCTTTATCATCATTTTGCTTTGGAACTACTAACTTATATTTATTGACTAAATATCTTGCAACAGGCCCACCTATGATACCACCTGAAATAAGCCCAAAAGTAGCACAAGCAATAGCAACAGTAGTTGCACTAGAGTAAAAATAAGGTTCTTTAATAAATTCAGCTGCCCATGCTGCACCTGTTCCATGACCGCCACTCATTGTAACAGAACCTGCTATAAGTCCCATTAGTGGATTTTGCCCCATAGCACTTGCCACACCTATGCCAACTATATTTTGAGCAAAAAGCAAGCCAACAACAACAACTAAAAAAATTGCTAATTTTCTTCCACCCTTTTTTAAAGAAGCAAAATCAGCTAACAAACCAATACTTGAAAAAAATGCAAGCATTAAAGGATCTTTCATAGATTCATCAAATTTAATATCCAATGAGAAGAAACTATGTAAGATCAAAAGAATAATCGCAGCAATCCCACCACCAACAACTGGCTCAGGGATATTATAATCACGAAGAAATTTTACCCTTTTAATGACAAATACGCCTAAAAGCAATACTATAACCATAGTAACTAGCGTTGCATAAAAATCAAATTTCATAATTCTCCTTTGTTTGATTTATTTATCAATTGTATTCTAAATGACTTTAAAACAACGCAAATAAACAACACTCTTTTCTTATAATATTACAAAATGAAACACTTTTAGTCTTTTTTACTCTGAAATTAAAACAATATTATGATATAAATTAATATTTTTAAGCAAAGATAGCTTTGCTCTGCTAAGCTCTTGGAGTGAATTTATAAACAAAGCGTCCGCATCAAGATAATCTTTTAATTCACTGCGACCTAATTCATATTTTTCTAAATATAGCTGTGTAATTTTTTCTTGATTAACATTAATGTCTTTTACTAATTTTAACAAATCATTATAATACTTGTCATTTTCATAACAAAAATTAAATTCATGGATAGTTCTTTGTAATACATCTTTATATTCAACCAAACGAGCTTGGTATGTTAATTCAGAAATTTTTACATTTTGTTTTACTCTATAAAAGTCCAAAAATGGTAAGTCAATGGCGACATTGCCTCCTAAAATTAAAAATTTAAAACTTTCATCAATATTCTTATCATTCCCATCTAAATTTCCCAATATTTTTATGCTAGGTAAAATACTTTTTTGCACACTTGTATAATCCTTGTAAGAAGCCATAAGTTGATTTAGTTTTGCTTGAACTTGTGGTCTATAAGCAAGCATTTTTAATTCTATATCAAAATTAATTTTTTGCAAAGAAAAATCTTCAAGAGTATAATTTAGCATTTTATTAATCAAATGCTCATCATCTTTACCCAGTAAGTCTTTTATATTTTTAAGAGTTAAGTCTTTATTTTGCAAATTTGTAATGATATTTTGTTTAGTGTTTAATAAAGATTTTTTAATATTTAAAAGATCTATATATTCAACTTTTCCATAATTAAGTTTAGTAGTATAAATTTCTAGCATTTGCTCTAGATTTTTTAAATGTTTGTTTAATAAATGATCTACATCATTGAAATAAATAAATTCAAAAATACTATTTATCGCTAAATTAATCGTATCAAGCTCTAAAGAGTGCAACTCATACTCACTCGCCTTTGCTAAAAATTCAGAACTAGCAACTTGATCTGAAATTTTGCCATATATATCAAGCTCATAATTTAACATAATGCCATTTGAAAAACTATGCGTTTTTGTGCCATTGTTTAAATTTTTTCTTATATTTGCACCAAAATTTCCACTCAAAGTAGGATAAAGATCTAAATTTAAAAGCTTATATCTAGCTAAGGTACTTAAAAAATTAATCCTTGCTATATTTAAGTCTTTATTATTATCAATAATAGCTTTTAAGATATTATTTAAGTCTTGATTGTTATATTTTTCCCACCAAGCCTTGCTTGCGTTAAAATCTTCAAAATATTCTTTTTTTATTTGTTCTTGAGATACTTGTTCTAATTTTACTCCTACGCAGGCATTTAAAAAAAAGGCTATAAAAAATAATAAAAATATTCTCATCTCATTCCTTTGATAAAGCACTAATAGGATTTAAATTTGCTGCATTTTTTGCTGGGAAAAATCCAAAAACCACTCCGATTAAAACCGAACTTAAAAGCCCTAAAAATACCGAATTTAATGAAAGTATCATCGTAAAACCAAAATTTAAAGAATTAAATACTTCAATGATGATAAAAGAAAGCATTACTCCAAAAATAGCCCCTAAAGAACAAATCAACACAGCTTCGATTAAAAACTGCATTAAAATATCTTCTTTTCTAGCTCCAATAGCCATTCTAACTCCAATTTCTCTTGTGCGCTCACTTACTGAAACAAGCATGATATTCATCACACCAATACCACCTACTATCAAAGATACCACTGCAATAGAAGAAATGAGTAAAGTTAAAGTAGCAGTATTTTCCTCAATGGCATTTTTAATTGCGTCAGAATTTATAGTGAAAAAATCTTTTTTTCCGCGTTTAATTTCTAAAATTTTTACCATAGCCTCTTCAGCTAAAGCAGGATTTACCTCATCTTTTACCTTAGTTACTATAGCTCTTATTTGCTTATCTCCTGTGATTTTATTCATCAAAGTAGAATAAGGAGTATAAATTTTAATGGTATTTTCATCAGCTCTAAAGCCTTTATTATCTCTTTCTTTTTTTAAAACACCAACTATAGTTAAAGGTTGCTTGTTAAAAATCACGCTTTTACCTAAAACATCTTTAGCACTAATATTATCAAATAAAATTCTCAAAGCATTTTCATCTATAATGCAAATATTAGTATTATCTTTTATATCCTCATTATTAATAAATCTACCATCTACCATCACAAAACCTCTAAGTCTTAGATGATTTGGCCCTACTCCATAAATTCTAGCTTGTAAAGAATTATTCTTATAAGTTACTACCCCTATTTTGCCTACATCTGCTTCTACTGCTTCTAAATAAGGCAAAGAACTTAAGGTTTTTAAATCACTTAAATTTAGTCTTGTTCTACCTGATCGAATATCCCCCAAACCACGCCCTGAAACAACTTCTATGGTATTAGTCCCAATAGAGCTAATAGAAGCAAGTATATTTTGTTGGGCTCCAAGTCCTAAAGCAACCACGCAAACTACTGAAGCTATACCTATAATAATACCAAGCATAGTAAGCAAAGAACGTAGCTTGTGTGCTACAATAGAAGCTATGGACATTTTTAAACTTTCAAAAAGCTGATTTTTAAGCAAATTAAAGCTTTTTTTCTCTTTTGGCATTAACTTAGCTTTTATTTCGTCTGCTTTTTTTGCACCACTATCGCTTATAATCTTACCATCTTTAATTTCTATAACTCTTTTTGCTCTAGCAGCTATTTCTCTATCATGAGTGACTAAAACTACAGTGTGTCCTTGATCGTTTAGTTTATTTAAAATTTCTAAAACTATCTTACCGCTTTTAGAATCAAGTGCACCCGTTGGCTCATCTGCTAAAATAAGCTCACCGCCATTCATCAAAGCTCTTGCTATGGAAACTCTTTGCTGCTGTCCACCACTTAGCTCATTTGGCTTTGATAATTCTTTGTGATCAAGCTCTAAAAAAGAAAGTAATTCTTTAGCCTTTTGTGATCTTTCATGTTTGTTTTTACCTGCATAAACAGCAGGCAAGGCTACATTATCTTTAGCATTTAAAAGACTAAGCAAATTATATCTTTGGAATATAAAACCAATTTTTTCGCGTCTAATCCTTGCTTTTTCATCTTTACTTAAATTAGTTACTTCATATGCATCTAAAAAATATTTTCCACTACTTGGTTCATCAAGTGTTCCTATAATATTTAAAAGAGAGGTTTTCCCACTACCTGATTGCCCTATAATGGCTACAAATTCTCCCTTTTGAATATAAAGATTAATATTTTCTAAAATAGTTGTATTATTAATCTTTTTTTGTATATTTTCTAAGCGTATCATTTTTTATTTTTACCTATGATAACTAAATCACCCTCATTAATACCATCTAAAATTTGAGTATTTAAACTATCTTTAATACCTAATTTAACAGGTGTTTTCACACTTATATTATTTGCTTTTAAAATTTCTACATAATAACCACTTACATCGCTTTTTATAGCTAAAGTTGGTATAACTAAAGTATTATTTTCTGTTTTAATAGCAATTTCATTTTCTGTGCTCATACCTATGCGTAAAAAATTATTATCATTTTTTACAAAAACCCTTGCATAATAATACACAGCGCTAGTGCTAGTACTTGAGTTTGAGTTTAAATTTGTATTGCTTGTTGCATCGCTTATGGTAGTATTTGCTGGATCTATGCTTGAAATAGTTGCTTCATATTTTTTATCAGGCTCATTTAAAATACTAAATTTAACCTTTTTTCCAACACTAATTTTATTAATATCAGCTTCAGCTATTTGCATACGAATTTCCATTTCACTTAAATCAGCCAAACGCACTATACTTGGTGTATTTTGGTTTGCATTTACAGTTTGCCCCTCTTCAACTGCTACATTGATAATCTCACCCTTACTAGGTGCAGTTATAGTAGTATAAGCTAAATCTTTTTGAGCATTTTTTAAAGAAATTTCAAGTTGAGTAGTTTGAGCTTTTAAATCAGCCACATTTGCTCTTAAGGCATAAAAAGTATTTTTAAGATTTTCAAGATTTTCTAAAGAGGTAGCCTTTTTAGCATAAAGCTTTTGCTCTCTTTGGTATTGTTTAGTAGCTATATCAAGAGCAATTTTTTTACTTTCTAAATTTGCCTTTGCACTTTCAAGTCTAGCTTTGGTAATATCTAAATCATTTTGTTGTTTATCTTTATCAATTTGTGCGATTAAATCACCCTCATTAACACGATCGCCCAATTTTACATATAGTTTAGTAATTTGCCCACTAACTTGTGCACCAACATCAACTTGGGTTTTTGCATAAACTTCACCTATTGCTTCTATGCTTTGAGTAATGTCTTGTTTTTTAACCTCATAAGTTAGATAATTATATTCTTCCTTATTTGCAAAAAAGAAAAAATACATCCCTATAATAAGTATAATCAAAAATATGCTCAAATAAATTATTTTTTTCATTTTAATCCTTTAAAAACCGTATAATAAAATATTTGTATGAAGTAAAAATAAAATTGTAGCAATAAAATATAATTTTAACAATTTTAAAGCTTATAAGATATAAGATAAATTAAACTAAAAATAAGGAAATTATATGCAAGATTATTTAAATTTAATGCAAAATCGCTCTTCTATTAGAGCATATACTCAAGAAAAAATTTCTAGAGAGAACTTAGAATATATCTTAGAATGTGCTAGATTATCTCCTAGTTCTTTAGGACTTGAACCTTGGAAATTCTTAGTTTTTCAAAAAGATGAACATAAAAAAGAAATTGCCAAAATAGCTAACAATCAAAATCATGTAGCAAATTGTGCTGCTATTATTGTTGTGATCTCAAGAGCTGATTTTAAAGATTATTTTGAAGAAAAACTAAAAAAGCGTGGTTTAAGCCAAGAAGAGTTAAATAAACGCTTGCAAACCTATAAGCCATTTTTAGACGCAATGGATTTAGAACAAAGTTTTATTTATGCAAAAGAGCAAAGTCATCTTGCTATTGCAAATATTATCAATGCTGCTTATAGTTTAAATTTGGGTTCGTGTATTATCGGTGGTTTTGATAAAGATAAAATCAATCAATATTTAAATTTAGACACCGCTAAACAAAGAGTATCTATGCTCATTGCTCTAGGACATGCCCAAAAAAATTCTGGTACAGAAAAAGCTCGTTTTGCATTTAATGAAGTGGTAGAATTTAAAGATTAATCAAATATCAAAACTCCATTTAAATTTTATATAATAAAATAATATTTTTAAAATAAAATGGAGTTTTAAATGCAAGGAAATTTTTTAAAGATTTTTGGCGTATTGCCATTTTTAGCAGTAGCTTTTATTAATGCTTTTGTGGATTTAGGACACAAAATCATCATACAAAATACCATTTATAAATTTTATGAAGATAGCACCCAACTTTTTCTAACTGCTATTGTCAATGCTTTAATGCTTTTGCCTTTTATTCTTATGCTTTCACCATCTGGATTTTTAGCGGATAAATTTCCTAAAAATAAAATCATGAAAATATCTGCATTATTTTCAGTAATATTAACTTGTATTATTTGTTTGTGTTATTATCTTGGAGCATTTTGGCTTGCATTTACAATGACTTTTATCATGGGAGTGCAATCTGCCTTATACTCTCCTGCAAAATATGGCTTTATAAAAGAATTAGTAGGAAAAGAGCTTTTAGCTATGGGAAATGGAGCTGTCAATGCAGTAAGTATTGTGGCTATTTTAGCCGGTATGGCAGTATTTTCTCTAAGCTTTGAAATGCTTTTTGAGTCAAATTTTAACACTCCTTCGGATATTTTAACACAAATTGCACCTTTGGGTTTTGTATTAATAGCTTTTGCTTTATTAGAACTTTTTTTAGCTTATAAACTTCCTAGCTTAAAAGAAGAAGATAAAAATTTAAGTTTTGATAAAAAACAATATTTACAAGGAAAGCTTTTAACCTCTAATTTAAAAACAATATTTTCTCATAAAATTATTTGGCTTTGCATTATAGGAATTTCACTTTTTTGGGCCATATCACAACTTTATTTAGTGAGTTTTCCTGTATATGCAAAAAATGATCTTTTTATAGAAAATACCTTTTATGTACAATGCTCTTTAGCTTTTTCTGGTATAGGAGTGATTATAGGATCGCTTGTTAGTGGTAAGTTTTCTAAAAATTACATCGAATTAGGTCTTATACCACTAGGTGCTTTAGGGGTTTTTCTAATGAGCATTTTAATGCCATTTTTAGAAAACTTACTAAGTTATAGTGTAGTGTTTTTTATTTTTGGTTTAAGCGGAGCATTTTTTATCATACCTTTAAACTCTCTAATACAATTTCATGCAAAAGAAAATGAACTAGGAAAAGTCTTAGCAGGAAATAATTTCATACAAAATATTTTTATGTTAGGCTTTTTAGCACTAGCTACTTTTGCTGCTTATGTTAAAATTGAAGTGATAAATTTGTTTTATTTTATCATCGCTGTGGCATTTTTTGGAAGCATTTATGTGCTAAGTAAATTGCCTTTTTCTTTAGTGCGTTTATTAATGAGTATAGCGTTTTTTCAACGCTACCGTTTATTGGTAGAAGGTTTTGAGAATATTCCTGAAAAAGGTGGAGCGTTATTGCTTGGTAATCATATATCTTTTATAGATTGGGCTATTGTGCAAATGGCTATACCAAGAAAAATTTATTTTGTTATGGAAAAAAGCATTTATTCTAAGTGGTATATTAGAATTTTTCTTGATAAATTTGGAGTTATTCCTGTTTCAAGTGCTTCTAGCAAATCAAGCTTAGAGCTTATTGCTATGCATATTAAAAATGGAAATTTAGTTTGCCTTTTCCCAGAAGGAGTGCTTTCACGCCATGGACAGCTTAATGAATTTAAAGGTGGATTTGAGTTAGTTTGCTCAAAATTAGAAGAGCAAGATGGAGTGATTTTACCTTTTTATATTAGAGGACTTTGGGGAAGTGCTTTTTCAAGAAGTGATGAAGAATTTTCAGCAAGAAACCGCAAAATAAGCAAAAGAAAAATCGCTATTGCTTTTGGAAAAAGCTTGCCAATACACACTAAAAAAGAAGTGGTTAAAGCAAAGGTTTTTGAACTTTCATTTATTGCTTGGAAATCTCAATGTGAAAGTATGCATACTATAGCTAGAGCTTGGATAGATAGCGCTAAAAGAAATTTAAGTCAAATAGCTATTGTTGATCCTTTAATAGGTGGTATTACTTATAGAAAAATGCTTGCTTTAAGTCTAGTTTTTAGCTCTTTTATAAAAAATAGATCACATGAGTTAAATATACAACCTACCCAAGGAAGCTATGCTCCAAAAGAAGAATGTATAGGAATTTTGCTCCCTGCTTCCATGGCTAGCTCTCTTTGTAATCTAGCTGTATTACTTGCAAATAAAATCGTGGTAAATTTAAATTTCACAGCAGGTGTAAAAGCAATAAATCAAGCCATTCAAAGCTCTCAAATTCAACAAATTTATACTTCTAGAAAATTTATGGAAAAATTAGAAAATAAAGGCATAAAACTAGAATTTGAAGAGCATGTTAGAATTATTTTTATGGAAGATATTATCGCAAACTTTAAAAGACAAAAACTCAAAATCTTTTCTATGCTTGCTTTAGTAAGTATCTTACCTACTTGTTTAATAAAAGCATTATTTGCGTCTAATAAACAAAACCTTGCCATAGCTGCTATATTATTTAGTAGTGGTAGCGAGGGAACACCTAAGGGGGTAATGCTAAATAATCGCAATATTTTAAGCAATATAGCTCAAATTTCAGATGTATTATGTGCAAAAAATGAAGATGTTGTCTTATCTTCTTTGCCACCTTTTCATGCTTTTGGATTAACTGTAACTACTTTTATGCCTTTATTAGAAGGGATTAAAAGCATAACACATGCTGATCCAACAGATGCACTAGGTGTAGCAAAAGCTATAGTAAAAAACAATGTTAGCATTATGTGTGCTACTTCAACTTTTTTAGGTATTTATGCAAGAAATAAAAAACTTGATGCGATTATGTTTGAAAGCCTAAGGATTATCGTTTCAGGTGCTGAAAAACTCAAAAGCGAAGTAAGAACTGCCTTTGAAATTAAATTTAAAAAACCTATTTTTGAAGGCTATGGAGCCACTGAAACCACTCCAGTTGCAAGTGTAAATTTACCGAATAAATTTGATCCTGACTATTGGATTTTACACCGTGCAAATAAAGAAGGTAGTGTAGGTATGCCTTTACCAGGAAGTGCTATACGCATAGTAGATCCATCTACTTATGAAAGTTTAAATCATGGAGAAGATGGATTAATACTCATTGGTGGCCATCAGGTTATGGTGGGTTATTTAAACAATAAAGAAAAAACCGATGAAGTTATCAAAGAAATCGATGGCATACGCTGGTATAATACCGGCGATAAAGGCCATGTAGATGAGGATGGCTTTTTATATATAGTAGATCGTTATTCTCGTTTTGCAAAAATTGGTGGTGAGATGATATCTTTAGGAGCTTTAGAAGAAGAAATTGCTAAATTTATCAATACAGATGTAGTAAAATTTTGCGCAGTTGCACTAGATGATGATAAAAAAGGTGAAATGGTATGCTTATTAGTAGAATGCCAAGAGCAAGATTTTGAAGGAATTTGTGAAGCAATTAAAAACTCTACTATGCCTGCTATTTTTAAACCAAGTAGATATTTTAAGGTAGAACAAATCCCACTTTTAGGCTCTGGCAAAGTGGATCTAAAAGGTGCTAAAGATTTAGCTAAAATCTTGCAAGAAAATTAATTCCCAAAGTAAATTTTACTTTGGGAAATTTTATAAACTATTTCTTTTAGTTTTACAATCATATTTTTTATCAAAAACAAGCTTATTATTTTCCTTAACTACTAATTTTCCCTTAATATAAAAATACTCCAAATCGCTAGTTTGTGTTAAGATTATATCCGCCTCCATCATACAACCCTCGCGTCCTATTTGCATTGTTTGAGTAATGGTATATTCTGCACTTAATGGGTTTTCATTTTGAAGTTTTAATTCTCTTTTTAAATTATGCTTTACTAAAACATCAACCTCATCAAATCTATAAACACCTTCTCCAAAAACCCCGCCAACACCATCTGTAATACAAGTCCAAGTATCGTTTAAAATATCATAAGAAATGCTTCTATCTACCCTACCTTCTTCTAAAAGTGTTATTGGGGTTAAAGGAGCACTTTGTGCTTGCATATTGATTTTATCGCTATCTTGACCATTAAAACATGGTAAATTAAATTCACACTCATTTAAATCTAAAGTCAAGGTTGAAATTTTTGGCATAGGCCAAAACATAGGCCAAAAAGAATTTGCTAATGATAATCTTATCTTAGAACCCTTGGCAAATCTATATCCACAAGCATCAAGTTTGATTTGCTTTTGGATAAATTCATCTTTTTTTAAAGGTATAAATTGCTCTTTATTATCACTTAATGCAAGATTGATTACTCCATAACTTACTCTTTTTACAAAACCATCAGCTCTAACTTCACTAAGTTGAGCAAAAAGCATAGCTTTTTCTTGATCGCTTGCAATTTTTACATTTAACATAGGAAAGCCTAAGACATCTAAATCTTGTTCTAAAAAATCACTTTCAAAAACAACTGCCATCCCATCATCTAACCTTTGATCGCTAGGACTTTCTCCTAAAACACCAGCTCCCATCCACTCTCCTGATAAAAGCCCATGATTTAATGGAGTGTTAATTTTGATAAATTCACTTGATTTTTTACATGTTAATTTATGCGGATTTAAATAGTATCTTTTATAGCTAATATCATTTTTAAAATCATTTAAAGCAACAAAACGACCTTCTACTTTCTCTGTTTTTGAATTTGGCTTAGAGCTATTTTCAATATATGCTTGTATCATAGGAGCTTCAAGCACATCGTTTTCTTCATTTTTAAGCCATTTATCCCACCATTTAAGTGCTTCTTGTAAAAAACCCATTGCAGGCAAAGGTAAACCATCATGAGGATAAACATGAGCCCAAGGACCAACGATAGCTTTTTTTGGAACTTTCAAACCATTCATTAGAGTAAAAACAGGATTAGTATAAGAATCAGCCCATCCATCTAATGCAAAAACAGGGACTTGTATATCATCATAATTTTCCCCAACAGATCCATGCTTCCAATAATCATCTTTTAAAGTATGCTCAAGCCATAATGTGGGCCATAAAGGCATATTCTCAAGCCTATTGAGCCATTTTTTTCTACCATTTGGATCAATTTTTGGATCAACAAAGCGTGATTGATATGCAAGCATGATATTACCCCACCAAAAATTATCATTAAGCAAACATCCGCCTTTATAATGAATATCCTCATTAAACCTATCATCAGTAAAACCTACTACTATAATTGCTTTTAAATTTTTAGGTCTTCTTGCTGCAACTTGTAAAGAATTAAAGCCACCCCAAGATTTACCCATCATACCAATATTCCCATCACACCATTCTTGCTTTGCAATCCACTCAATGACTTCTAAGGCATCATCTTGTTCTTGTTTTAAATATTCATCTTCTAATAAACCATCAGATTCCCCACTTCCTCTAATATCAACCCTAACAACCGCATAGCCATTACCACTAAAATATCCGTGCATAGGCTCATCTCTACCCCTTGTTCCATCATTTTTTCTATAAGGAATGTATTCTAATATAGCAGGAACTTTTTCTTTTACTTGAGGAAGCCAAATTCGTGATGAAAGCTTAGTGCCATCTTTTAAAACTATCCATTCATTTTCTATTACTCTAACCTTGTTTTTAAAGTTAAAAACAATTTCCTTCATTTCATCTCCTTTTTATTGTATTTTTTAATCCAAATCAAACAAAACATTACACCCAAAATAGCCATAACTATCATGATGGTAAAATATATATGAAAACCTTTTACACCTGGGTATCTATCTAATAAATCTCCAGCAAGTAATGGTGCAAAAACTTCAGGCAAATACCCAAAAGTAGATACAATACCTATAGCCATACCCGCTAAATGTATAGGAATTTTTCCCTCACTAAGTAAAGAATAATAAATTCCAAAATTAGAATACATAGCTATATAAATTACGACACAAGCAGAAGTTAAAACACTCATTTGTAAAAATCCATTTAATTTTGAACTAAGCATTAAAAAAATAACACCAATTCCCATTAAAATAAAGCCTATCATCATTATTTTAGCTTTTCCATATCCATCTGCTATAAATCCACCCACTACAGAAGAAACCGGACGAATATATTGAGCCAATACCGTTAAAATAGCTGCAAAAACAGCAGAAGTTCCTATAACATTGCTTGCATAAGGAGTAAAATAATAAAAACTCATGTTAAAAAAATATGTACAAAAAGTAATAGCAACCACAAGCCAAAGAGCAGAATTTTTCAAAAGAAAAACCAAGTCTTTGATTTTAATCTTCTCACTTTGGTCATTAATATCATCTTTCAAAAGAAAAAACAATAAAATAGCACTTGCAATAGGAGCTATAGAATAAAACACAATAACCATTTCTATACCTTGTGCGGCCAAGGCTTTTGTTTGAAAATATCCAAAAATACTCGTAGCTATAGCCAAATGTGCAGCACCAACAACTCCTCTACCGCCTTCAAAAATTCCATAAGCCCTTGCTTGTTCTTTAGAATTTGCTAAGTTCCTTACTATTTTCATCAAAGAAGGCCAAAAAATTAATAAAGAAGTAATCCCCCAAATTCCATAAATAATCAAAAGTGCATTTAAAGAAGTAAAATATAAATGCAATAAACCACCAAGTCCTGTAGCAATTAAAGAAAAAATCAATAATTTTTTTGGTGCAAAACGATCTGCTAAATAACCTCCTAAAGCATAAGAAAACAAACCAAGCAATCCATAAGCACTACCCAAAAGCCCCATTTCAAAATTATTTAAGTGATAAAGACTCATATAATCATCATAATAATACTTTCTAAAATAAGGCAAACCATAAATAATAGATCCGCAAAAGGATAATAACAATAATGTTAAAAAATTATTTTTTAAACTTTGTCCTGTATTTTGTCCCATCAAAAACTCCTTTTGCATACTATATATAATTTTTATGTTTTTTTGCTTTTATGTAAGTGATTTTATGCAAAAAATATTATAATAATATCATTTTAATCTACTTTATTATAAAATTTTATTAATTTAATAATTTATAAGCATAAAAAAATTTATTTACAAGATAAAAATAATTTCTGTTTTTTATTTTTTATTATTGTTTTTTTGATACATTTACATAAACTAAAAATTAAAAAAGGGAAATAATGAAAATTTTTGATATGGTAGTTATTGGCGCTGGCCCTGCAGGTATTGCAGCTGGAGTAGAAGCTAAAATAAAAAATAAAGAAGTTATTGTTTTAGAAAAAGCTGATGCGATTTGTCAAACCTTAGTAAAATTTTACAAAGAAGGCAAAAGAGTAGACAAAGCTTATAAAGGTTGTGATAGCACAAATCATGGACATATAAATTTTGAAGATGGAACCAGAGAAAGCACAATAGAAACTTTCCAAAATGCCATTAAAGAGCACAATCTTGAAGTAAAGCTTTCTAGTGAAGTTGAAAGTGTTAAAAAAGATGGAGAAAATTTCATAGTTAGCACTGCAAATGAAAATTATATTTGTAAAAATGCAGTTATTGCCATAGGTAGAATGGGTAAGCCAAATAAACCAAACTATACTTTACCTATAACTTTAACTAAAATCATCAATTTTAATGCAAATTCAACAAGCCAAGATGAAAAAATCTTAGTTGTAGGCGGTGGAAATTCAGCAGCAGAATACGCTATAGATTTAGCTAAAAATAACGATGTTACACTTTGCTATAGAAGAGAAACTTTCTCAAGATTAAATGATATTAATCTTGAAGATATTCAAAAAGCTTTTGAACAAGGCAGTGTAAAAGCAAAACTCGGCATAGATATAACTGGTATTGAAGATGAAAATGGTAAAGCTAAAGTAAATTTCACTAACAATACAAGTGAAATTTATGATCGCATTATTTATGCTATTGGTGGTTCAACCCCACTTGATTTCTTACAAAAATGCTCTATAGAAGTTGATGAAAAAGGTGTGCCAAGCTTTGATGAAAACAAAGAAAGTAATGTAAAAGGATTATTTGTAGCAGGTGATATAGCGAGTAAAAACGGAGCTTCTATTGTAGTGGGTTTAAATGATTCATTTAAAATCTGCGATCATCTTTATAAATGCTAAAACTCTTTCAATATTCAAAAGGCTATCGTTATAATAATGATAGCCTTTTACTTTTTGACTTTTTATCTAAAAATAACTTAAAAGGAAATATCCTTGATATAGGATGTGGATGTGGAATTTTAGGACTTTTAGTAAAGCAAAAATTTCCAAATTCAAAAGTTTATCTACTAGATATTCAAGAGCAAAATATCAAACTAAGTTATAAAAATGCCAAAGAAAATAAACTTGAAATTCAAAGCATTTGCGAAGACTTTTTAAACTATAAAAGTGATATAAAATTTGATTTTTTGATCTCTAATCCTCCATTTTATAAAAAAAATACACAAAAAAGCCAAGATTTGCATTTATGTATATCAAGATATCAAGAATTTATGCCGCTTGAGAAGATGTTTGCTAAAATAAATACTTTAATCAAGCCAAATGGTAGTTTTTTTATGTGCTATGAGGCAAGTTTTTTAGATGAAATTTGTGCTTATTTAAAACAATTTAAATTAAAACTAGTTTCCCTTCAATGCATTCACACCAATACACAAACTAATGCAAGGCTTGTTTTAATGCATATTAAAAAAAATAGTAAAAGTCCTTGCGCGATAATGCCTACGCTTTTTATGTATGAAAATAATGTTTTAAATCCAAAAATTAGTGAAATTTATGAAAATACAGGAACTATAAGCTATGATATGTGAAAAAGACTTTGATTATTCTTTTGATGAAAATGCTTGTAAAACATGCGGTGGAAAATGCTGCACTGGAGAAAGTGGATATATCTATGCTAGCAAAGAAGAGCTAGAAGCTATTGCTGCTTTTTTAAATTTAAACTTTGAAGCCTTTAAAGAACAATACCTTATCAAAGTTGGATTTAAATATAGTTTTAAAGAAGTAAAGCATGAAAATGGCTATCGTTGTATTTTTTTTGATACAATGTATAAAAAATGTTTAATTTACAAGCATAGACCAAAACAATGTAGAACTTTTCCATTTTGGGAGTATTTTAAAACACACAAAGAGGAGTTGAAAGAAGAATGTATAGGGGTTTGCTTTCACTAATTATCGTTTTTATCCTAACAAACCTTGCTTTGGCTAAAAGCGAAGATAAAATCTTACAAGCACTCATTTATGAAGAACATGGACAGTTTCAAAAAGCATGTGATATTTATACAAATTTATTTCATGAAAATAATGAAAGTATCTATTTGCAAAAAGCATTGCTTTTAGCTTTGGGTGCTAACTTAAAACAAAAAGATGAACTTTTAAAAGCCTCTAAAGAATTTTTAAATCATACAGCTATTGCAAGATTAAATGCTTTGCATTTTTTTGAAATAGGAGATTATAAACAAGCCGAAACTATACTTTATAAACTCATTAAAGAAGAGCAAGATTATAGAAACTATGAAATACTAGGTGATATTTTTGCTAAAAAAGCTTTATACACCAAAGCTTTAGAGCAATACAATCTTGCTTATAAGCTTTTTGAACATGAAAATTTATTACTTAAAATAGTTGAAATTAATATAAAAAATAAAAATATTGATCAAGCTAAAAAAGCTTTAGAAGAATTTGTAAAAAATTCACAATGCACTCTTAAAACATGCACCCTACTTTTAAAAATTTATCAAGAGCAAAAAAACAATAAGGCAAGCATTCAAACCCTTGAAAAACTATATAAACTCAACAATGATATTAAATATATATATGCTATGATAGAATTACTAGTGCAAGAAAAAAATTATAAACAAGCTCTAAATTTAGTCCAACAATACAACATAGATCCTGATACTAAAATTTTCTTATATACACAAACAAAAAATTATAAAAAAGCTTACGAAATAGCTTTAAAACATTATGAACTTAGCAAAGATAAAAAATACCTTTCTATGGCAGGGGTTTTAGAATTTGAAATTTATATGGATTCTAAAAGTAAAAAAATCACGGATCCAAAAATTCTAGCTTCTATTATGAAAAAATTTGAACAAAGTGTAGATGTGCGTAGCGATGCTTTATATCAAAATTACTATGGCTATGCCTTAATCGAATATGATATTGATATTGCAAAAGGTATAGAATTAGTAGGCTGGGCACTTGAACAAGAACCACAAAATCTTTACTACCTAGACTCTTTAGCTTGGGGCTATTATAAACTTAAAAATTGCAAAAAAGCTTATGAAATTTTACAAAAAACATTCCACGATAAAGAATTTGCAAATTCCCAAGAAAGCAAAGATCACTTAAAGGCCATTGAAAAATGTTTAAAACAATAGATTTAAAAGATCATTTTTCAAAAACACAAAAAATTCTAGAAAATAAAAAAGAAATTTTTCCTTATGATATGCTAGGCAGAAGCCTAGCTTCTAATGCTTTTTATCCTAAAGATATTTACACACTTTTGCTTGAAAGAAAACTTTCGCATTTTTTATATTCTAAAGATTTAAATTTTAATCATGAAAATTTTGATGCTATCGTTTTACCAACAAGTCCTTTGCTTAATCAAGACATACAAAATTTAAGTCTTTTTAGACGCTATCATGAAAAACCCATTGTGCAATTTGACTTTATTTTTGATGAATATCAAATTTTAGAAAGCTTGGTATATGGAGCTGATGCGTTTATTGTATTTCCTAAAATGCTAAAAACTATGCAACTAAAAAAACTTTATAATTTTGCAATACATCTTGGCTTAGAGGCCATTTTTTATATTGAAAGCAAAAGCGATCTTAATAATGCTATTTTAGCAGGAGCTAGAATTTTTTTATTAGAAGATGAAAAGCTATTACCTTTGATACCAAAAAATAAAGCTCTTATAAGTAAAAATATCAAAAATCTACATGCTTGCATAAAGGAGAGTTGATGGAGTATTTATATGCACCTTGGAGAGATGTTTATTTTAATAATAAAGATAAAAATTTTTGTCCTTTTTGTCATTGTAAGTATGAACTTAATGAAGATGAAAAACTTGGGGTAATTTTTAGAGCTAAAGAATGTTTTGGCATTATGAATAAATACCCTTATAGTCCGGGTCATTTCATGATTATCCCTTATGATCATTTAGAAAATATAGAAGATTTAAATAATGATACATGGCTAGAAATTAGCCATTTTGTGCGTATTGGAGTTAAAATTTTAAAAGAAAACTTTCATGCTAAGGGTGTTAATATAGGTATGAATTTAGGCAGTGCAGCAGGAGCTGGCATAGCGCCGCATTGTCATTATCATTTAATCCCAAGATGGCAAGGGGATACAAATTTTATCACTACCATAGGACAAACTAGAGTTTGTGGGAGTGATTTGGGAAAAGTTTATACCACCTTATGCAAAGCTTTTAAAGATTATGTATAAAGAAGTTGATTTTGAAAATTTTTTAAAATTTAATTTTGATCTTTTAATTGATGTAAGAAGTCCCAAAGAATACAAACTTGCTCATATAAAATCTGCGCAAAATTACTACGCACTAAATGATAATGAATTTGAAGAAATAGGCACACTTTATAAGAAAAATAAAGGCTTAGCTAAAGCAAAAGGCGCAAGTTATATTTGTAAAAATATGAGTGAACATATTAATAAACTTTATCAAAATTATAAAATAGGTTCTTTGGTGGGAATTTATTGCGCAAGAGGCGGTAAAAGATCAAAAGCTATTGCTTTAATCTTGGCTGAACTTGGTTATAGAGTTGTAAGATTAGAAGGTGGATACAAGGCCTATAGAAGTTATGTGAGCGAGTTTTTTAGGAAAGATTTAAATATTGAGTTTTTATGTCTTTGTGGTAATACAGCAAGTGGTAAAAGTGATTTAATCCAAACTTTAAATAATGCTTTAAATTTAGAAAAACTAGCTAATCACCAAGGATCAAGTTTTGGTAAAATTTATGGAGAACAACCAAGCCAAAAAGCCTTTGAAGATAAGTTGTTTTATTTTTTAAAAGATTATACTCACAAAACTTGTTTTATAGAAGCTGAAAGCAGACAAATTGGAAATTTAACTATCCCGCTAAATTTATATAATAGTATGCAAAAAGCTAAGAAAATTTGGTGCGAGTGTGATATAAATTTACGCATTCAAAGAGTTTTAAAAAACTATACTCCAATGGATAAAAAAGTATTTTATCAATGCGTTGAAAAAATATCACCTTATATCAGCAAGGATTTTAAATTAAGACTTTGTAAAAATTATGAAGAAAATAATTTAGAACTTTGTGTAAAAATGCTTTTTGAATATTATGATAAAGTATATAAAAAACCTGCAAAAATTGATTATTTTATAAATAGCTCTAATTTAAATGAAGCTAAAAAATATCTTATGAGTTTAAACTCATAAGATTATATTTACAAAAATTACAAAAATAATACTTGAAAGAATTCCAGCAACTGGTAAAGTAATAACCCAAGCTAAACCAATAGGTTTCATCATACCCCATTTAGCATCTTTATTAAACACCCCTATACCCAAAATAGCGCCGATTAAAATATGGGTTGAGCTAACTGGAATTCCAAGTTGAGTTGCTAAAAGTATAACAATACTTGCACCAAGTTCAGCACTAAAGCCTGTTGTTGGCTTAATTTCTGCTAGTTTTGAACCAACAGTTTGAATAACTTCTTTACCTAAAAACCAAAGTCCAATAACCAAAGCTATACCAAACATAAGCATTACAGCAAATGGCACTGGCGAACTTGGATTAATGGTATTATTTTTAAGCACATCTAAAATCGCAGCAAATGGTCCAAGAGCATTAGCTATATCATTAGCTCCATGCGAAAAAGCAAAACTAGAAGCAGTAAAAATTTGAAACCACGAAAAAATCTTTTCTATAGTTTTATTTACTTCAGTTTTTTTCATCAATCTTACAACAGCCAAAGTAACTATATAAGCAAAAATAGAAATAATAGAAACTATCCATAAATTCTGCACCATATCTAAAGTAGAAACTTTATTTAAACCTTTAAATAAAAACATTGACGCTATTATTAAAGCAGCTATCCCTGCAACCAAAGGAACATGAAATTTCATTTTAGAAAAAACATCTATATTTTTTTCTTTTTCTTTTAATTCTTTAATTTTTAACTTATATTCACTTCTTTTTTCATCATCATCTAAAACAATGGCACTTAATTCTTTAATTTGCTCTTCTTGACTTTTGTTTTTTAAATTGATAAAAAAATTTTCTTTAAACTCCTTTTTTTCTTTTTTAATTTCTTTTATTTGCATATTAATCAAAGCCGAAGGTTGAAGTATTTTTTTATAAATATAAGCATAAATTAAATACGCCACAAGTCCACCAAGTAAAGGAGAAATAACCCAACTCATAGCTATTTTATAAATACCATTCCAATTTACCATAGAAAAAGCTTGGTCTTGATCAAAAAATACAAACCCCATAGCTATACTTGAACCTACAATACCACCTATAATGCTATGAGTAGTAGAAACTGGAAGTCCTTTTTTTGTTGCTATAAATAACCAAATACCTGAACTTAGCAAAGCAGAAAGCATAACACATACAAACACCATAGGATCAACACTATCTGGTAAAACTACTATACCACTTCTTATAGTATTAGTTACTTCCCCACCTGCAAACACAGCTCCACTTAATTCAAATACTGCTGCAATAATTAAAGCTTGCTTGATAGTAACTGTCTTAGCTCCCACGCTAGTACCAAATGAATTTGCAACATCATTACCGCCAACATTAAAGGCCATAAAAATTCCAAATACACTAGCAAGAATAAATAATATCATGGAATTATTAGGAATATAATTATAACCCCAAACAAAAAAACACAAAACGCTTACAATAAAAATAAAAAATGCAATGGTATTGTCTTTACTCAAGCATTCTCCTTAAGAAATTATTTTAAGAATATTTTAGTAACTTTTACTTATTTTTTTCTTTGATTTGTAAAAATTGTAAAGCAGATTTTACTGCTTGCATATAACTTTGTAAGTTTATTTTTTCATTTTTATAAGCCCTATCATAAGCTGTTCCATGATCAACACTAGTTCGAATTATGGGTAAATTTAAACTCGCATTAATGCTTTTATCAAAATATAAAGCTTTTAAAGGTGCTAAAGCTAAATCATGATACATACTGACTAAATACTTGCATTTACTTAATGCAAAAGGAGTAAAAGCACTATCGGCCACTAAAGGCTCACTTAAAAAAATATTTTCCTTATAAGAAAACTCTTTTTCTTTTTGACTTAAAAAATATTCATTTTCTAAATTTTGTAAATTTAATGCATGATCTTTTAAAAATACATTTGCCATTCTTATGGCCTTTTTTATTTCTTGCTCTTCCTCTCCACCTATTACGCCATTATCGCTTGCATGAGGATTAAAACCCAAAACTCCAATTTTTTCAAATAAAGTGCATTGATAAAAATTAATT
Organism: Campylobacter sp. CNRCH_2007_0968H; assembly: GCF_025773245.1. Classification (NCBI taxonomy): domain Bacteria; kingdom Pseudomonadati; phylum Campylobacterota; class Epsilonproteobacteria; order Campylobacterales; family Campylobacteraceae; genus Campylobacter; species Campylobacter sp. CNRCH_2007_0968H. Next base: position 82,191 of record NZ_JAKMTQ010000001.1, read on the forward strand.
AAAAATTTCGCAAGCTTAAAAGCCTTAATCTCTTTATAAACATCTCTTAAAGGCATATGTTCAGTATATAAAGCCACAAAAAGCTCATCACACCCTAACATCATAATAGCATCTTGTTTGAAAAAATCTCTTAGTGCTTCAGTATGACCTTTATAGCTCACTCCCCCCATTTGCCAAGTTTTTTTATTAATCGGTAAAGTTACTAAAGCATCTAAAAATAAATGCGTGCAATAACTAGCTCCTTCAAAACTTAAAAAAGAATAAACTCCACTTTTAGCGTCTAAATTTGCAGGATTTAACTCAAAATCAAAATCAATAATTTTATTAGCTTGATATGAAAACTCATAAATTAAAAAATTTTCTTTTTCTTCTTTAAAGGTAAACTGTGGTTTTAAAGCATTAGAAATTTCAACTAAATTGATTTTAGATTTAGGATTTATTTTCAAAAGCTTACTTGCTTTTTGAAATAATTCATAATGTACAAAATAATATGGCTCACAAATTTTTACTAGCTCATCATGACAAGATAATAAAATTTGCATACCTATACCATTTAAATCTCCTATGCTAATAGCAATTTTTTTCATCTTTTAATCAAAGCTTTCATTTGCAATATAGCTTTTTCTAAGCCTACAAAAACCGATCTTGCTACTATGCTTTGACCTATATTTAACTCTTCTATTTCTAAAATATCCACAATATTTTTTACATTTTTATAATTAAGCCCATGACCAGCTGCCACTCTTAAATTTAAACCCTTAGCCAAACTCGCACTTTGTTTTAATCTTTGGAGTTCATTTTCTAAAAGCTTTTTGAGTTCATTTTTACTTAAAATTAATTCAGGCAATGCATAAGAAGTTTGATTGATATTGGTATATAATGCATTATAAATATTAGCATACAATCCTGTATGAAGCTCTATAAAATCAGCATTTAAAGAAGATGATTTATTAATATCTTCTAAATTTGGATCAATAAATAAAGAAACTTCGATTTGCTCTTGTTTTAAAGCATTAATGGCTTCTTGTAATTTTTCATTGTCTAAATTTAAACCACCTTCTGTTGTAAGCTCTTGTCTTTTTTCAGGTACTAAAGTAACGCGCGAGGGTTTGTATTTTAAAGCATATTCTATCATATCAATAGAGCATTCTAAATTCACTACACACTTGCAGTATTTTAAGATATTTTCTAAATCAAACTCATTAGCATGACGACGATCTTCTCTTACATGGATAGTGATTTGATCAGCTAAATTTGCACTCAAAATAGCAGCTTCAAGTAAATCAGGATCATTTACTTTTCTAGCTTCTCTTAAAACTGCTATATGATCGATATTAACCCCTAAAAGCATAAGTTTTCCTTATAAGTTTTTTGCTATTATACTTTAAATTTTTTAAGGAGAGCTAGTGCTAGGTATTGATATGGGTTCAAATACATTAAGAGCTGTTTTGATGGATGAGAATTTTAATAAATTAAAAAGCGAAGAATTTATCATAGGAGCAGCTAAAAATATGCAAAATGACACCATTAGTGATGAAGCTATAGAAAGAATTTTTAGCGCTTTGAAAATCTTAAAAGAAAAAAATTATAACTTAAGTCAAGCTAAAGCAGTCGCCACAGCTGCTTTTAGAAAAGCAAAAAATACTAAGCTTATTTTTGAAAAAATTCAAAAAGAATTTAAACTTGATATAAAATTAATCGATGCAAAAACCGAAGCAAAACTAAGCGTTTTAGGTATGCAAGAGCGTCTTAAAGCTCTTAAACTTTTTAGAAAAGACTTAAGTTATTGTGATTTGGGCGGTGCTTCTTGTGAAATTTCAAATGATAAATTTAGCAAAAGTTATGATTTTGGAATCATTAGTTTTTATGAAAGAATGCATTTTAAAGCCATAAAACCAAGTGTTTATGTAAGATTTTTTAAAAAATATCCACAAAATCTTGTGCGTATTAAAGATGAAAAATTAAAAATTCATCTAAGCCCCTACCCTGCGCATTTAAAGCAACTTGCCTTAAAAGCTTTTAATCTTAGTAAAGATATAAAATTAAAAGGAAATTTTTTCATACTAAATTCAGGAGTACCTACCACACTTTGTGCTTATAAACAAAACATAAAATACAAAGACTACCTAGAAGAAAGTGTAAATGGTAAAATACTCAAACGCAAAGATTTTTTTGATTTTGCATTAAAAATTTGGAATTTAGAACAAGAAAAAGCTAAAATTTATCTTGGAGAAAATAGAAAAAAATACCTCATAGCAGGCTCAATGATACTTTTTGCTTTATTTAATAAGCAAAAGCTCATTGTGATTGATGATGGTGTTAGAGAAGGTGTGTGTATAGCACATTTTAAAAATATCAAATTTTAAAGGAGAAAAAATGAGTTTAAAAGATCAAATTTTAGAAGACATTAAAGAAGCTATGCGTAATAAAGATGATTTTAAAAGAAACACTTTAAGAACGCTTAATGCTAGCTTTAAACAAATAGAAGTTGATGAGAGAATCACACTTAATAATGAAAGAATATACAAAATCATTGCGAGTGAGATTAAAAAACGAAATGAAGCTGCACTTGCTTTTAGCAAAGGTTCTAGAGAAGATTTAGCACAAAAGGAACTCCAAGAAGTAGCTATTTTAAGTGCTTATTTACCAAAACAACTTAGCGATGAGGAATTAGAAAGTGAGCTAAAAAAACTTATAGATAAATTACAAATTAGCTCTTTAAAAGAACAAGGTATTTTGATGAAAGAAGCTAAAGTAGCTTTTGGCGCAAGCGTTGATGGTAAAAGACTTAATGAAATGGTAAGAAAGCTTTTAGCATGAAAAAAGTTTTAACACTTTGCGCCTTAGCTTTAAGCTCTTTTGCTTATACTCAATATGAATTGCATCCTAGCTTCAAAGCTTATTTTAAAGACTGCTCTTTATTGATGGATAAATATTATTATATTAATTGTTATGATTATAATTACAAAGGCACTAAGGCAATTGCTTATAAACTAGAAGCTAAAATTTTAAATCAAGGGCACATCAAAAAACGCCCAAAATTTAAAGATGATACCAATATTCCTAAAAAGTATAGAACTTATTGGGAGGATTATCTAAGAAGTGGTTATACAAGAGGGCATGTTGTACCAAATCAATCCATGAATGCAACCCCACAAGCCCAACTTAGCACTTTTTTAATGAGCAATATCACTCCGCAAAAAAAAGATATTAATGCAGAAATTTGGAATGAAATCGAACAAAGAGAAAGATATTTAGCAAAGAAAAATAAAGAATTGGAAGTCTTAAATTTAGTACTTTATGATGATAAGCCAAAACGCATTAAAAACAACATAGCCATTCCTAGTTTTTATATCAAAATTCTTAAGGCTAAAAATTTCACTGAATGTTATAAAGTGCCAAATAATGATAATTTTGCAAGATTTGATAGAAATTATTTTAAGGAAGATTGTAAAAAATATATTGATTAAACTAGAAGCAACAAGGCTTCTAGTTTAGTTTTTACTCAACTTCAGCATCGATTACATCATCGTCTTTTTTCTTTTGAGCATTTGGTTCTTCTTTTTTATACATATTTTCTGCTAATTTATGAGAAACTTCACTTAAAGCTTTCATTTTGCCCTCGATTTCTTCTTTAGAAGCATTAGCATTTTTCAATGTCTCTTTTAACTCATCTAAAGCTTTTTGAATATTTGCTTTATCATCATCGCCTACTTTATCTCCAAGCTCACTTAAAGATTTTTCTACTTGATGTACCAAACTATCAGCAGCATTTCTAGCTTCTACTGCCTCTTTGCGTTTTCTATCTTCTTCTTTGTGAAGCTCTGCATCTTTTACCATATTATTGATTTCTTCTTCACTTAATCCACTTGAACCTGTGATTTTAATCTCTTGAGCCTTACCTGTAGCTTTATCTTTTGCACTAACTGTTAAAATACCATTTGCATCAATATCAAAAGTTACTTCAATTTGTGGCATACCACGAGGTGCTGGTGGAATTCCTTCAAGATTGAAATTTCCTAAAGATTTATTATCACGGCTAAATTCTCTCTCACCTTGTAAAACATTGATAGTAACTGCGCTTTGATTATCTTCAGCAGTTGAGAAAACTTGCTCTTTTTTAGTTGGTATAGTTGTACCTTTTTCGATGATTTTAGTCATCACACCACCTAAAGTTTCAATACCTAAAGAAAGCGGAGTAACATCAAGCAATAATACATCTTTAACATCACCTTTAATAACCGCACCTTGAATTGCCGCACCTATTGCAACAACTTCATCAGGATTTACTGATTTATTAAGCTCTTTTCCAAAGGCTTTTTTAACTTCTTCTTGTACTAGTGGAACACGAGTAGAACCACCCACCATAACAATTTCTTTTACTTCACTTTTATCAAGCCCTGCATCTTTTACTACTTCATTAATTTTGCTAATAGTTTCAGCAACTAAACCATCAATCATACTTTCAAATTTAGCTCTTGTTAGAGTTTTAGTTAAGTGTTTTGGGCCACTTGCATCAGCTGTGATAAATGGTAAATTAATATTAGTTTCATTAGCTGAACTCAATTCTTTTTTAGCATTTTCAGCTGCTTCTTTTAACCTTTGTAAAGCCATTACATCGTTTTTAAGATCAATACCTGTTTCATCTTTAAACTCATTTGCTAAAAAGTCGATTAATTTATTATCAAAATCATCACCGCCTAAAAATGCATTACCGCCTGTTGCTAAAACTTCTACAACATTATCACCTGTTTCAAGCACAGTAACATCAAATGTACCACCACCTAAATCATAAACTACAATTTTTTCACTTTCTTTTTTATCAAGTCCGTAAGCTAAAGCTGCTGCAGTTGGTTCGTTGATAATTCTTAATACATTCAACCCTGCAATTTGTCCTGCTTCTTTTGTAGCTTTTCTTTGTGCATCATTAAAATACGCTGGAACAGTAATAACCGCATCTTCTACTTTCTCGCCCAAGAAAGCTTCTGCATCTTCTTTTAATTTCATTAAAACTTTCGCTGAAATTTCTTGTGGAGTATAAATTTTACCTGCTATTTCAATCGCACAAGCTCCATTTCTTTCTGTGATATGATAAGGTAAGCGATTTTTAGCTTCTTTTGCTGCCTCTTCATTGATCATTAAACCCATAATTCTTTTTATAGAATAAATAGTTTTTTCAGGATTAGTCACAGCTTGACGCTTAGCGCTATCTCCAACTAAAACTTCACCTTTATCTGTAAAAGCAACTACCGAAGGAGTAGTATTTTTACCTTCTTTATTTGGGATAACTTTACTCTCACCTCTTTCATACACACTCACACAAGAATTTGTTGTACCTAAATCTATACCTATAACTTTTGCCATTTTTAATCCTTTTTATTAAATTTTATTTTGCAACACTAACTTTTGCTGATCTAATTACTCTATCATTCATCATATAGCCCTTTTGTAAAAGTTGGACAATATGATTGCTTTCATGATCAGCGCTTTCAACATGAAACATCGCTTCATGTAAATTTGGATCAAACTCACCATTTGCTTCTATAACTTTAACCATATGTTTTTCAAGTTTTTTCAAAAGCAAGTCTAAAGTGTTTTGAACCCCTTCTTTTATTTTCAAACTTAATTCATCATTAGCTTCTACATTAATAGCCGCCTCTAATGCATCAACTACATCAAGCAAATCTTTAGCAAAACTTTCATTTGCATAAATTGTTGCTGAAATTTTTTCTTTTTCCATTCTTTTTTTGATATTTTCAAATTCAGCATTTGCTCTTAAATAAGTATCTTTTAACTCATTATACTCTGCTTGAAGTTTTTCTAATTCATTGTTTTGATTTTCTGAATTTTCCACTGCTTCTTCTTGCATTTGCTCATTTTGCTTTTCTTCGCTCACGCAGCCTCCTTTATAATATTTAACATTGTTTTAAAATCAGAATACACACTACCGGCAAAAACCACATTAGATTCTTTGCCTAAAAATGTACTCTTAAGCTTTAATCCCATAAAACCCTCTTCAAATAAAGGATCAAATTGCAATTTATCGTTAAAATAAAATCCAATTTGAGGAGATAAAAGCTTAGCAAATTCATCATTTTGATAAATTTGATAAGCTTTACTCTCATTATATCTATAATAAACCATAGCTTCTTTTAGCATAGTTATTTTTTCCAATAACTCTTTAAACTCAACTCTAAAAGCTAAATTTTCAATACTTTTTAGATCAAGCCCTATAAGTCTTTGTAAGAAAACCAGACTATCTTGGTTAAATCTTAAAACCAACTCATTTTGTCCAAAATCAAGTATGATAAATTTATCATTAACCTTGGTAATATCTTGCAAAATAAGCTCATCGCCACCATAAACTAAAGTATAAATTTCAAACTTATCAAGCAAAAACTCCAACAATGCAAGATCGTTAATCACAATCTCATCTTCGCAAAGTTGCTCATACCAATAAGCCTTCATAGCACTAAAAGTTGGTATGCGACCACTGCTAATATGAAGTTGCGTTAATACACCTTCATCACTTAATTTTTTAAAATAAACTCTTATGGTAGAAGCAGGTATGCTAACTTTATGATTTAACTCATTAGAACCCACAGGGTTATTACCCTCTAGATAGGTTTCAATGATAGTTTTTAAAATTAAATCTTTTTTACTATAAGACTTCACTATAAAACCTTAAATTTTTTATTTTAGCACTCAATGTTTTTAAGTGACAAGATAATTATACAACTTTAGTATAATAATGTCAAGTTATTTTTAAATAAAAATATTTAAAATTATTTAGTCTATATAACTAAAGTTTATTTAGCCATTTATATATAATATATAAAAACTTATTTTTCAGTTTTTTTAAAAGAAAAGATAATATAATTGCGTCTAGCAATATTTTTTAAAAGGTTTATAATAATGAAAAATCTTACTTTAAGAGAAAAGCAAGATCTTGAAGCTTATGTGTTTTCCAATATAGAAAGAAAAAAAATGGCTTTAAGTAGAATTTTAAAGTTATATTATTTAAGATTTTTTAGATTAGTTTTTTAATTTATATTTTCTCATACCCTCTTTTGTAAAAGATAAGTCTTTAAAATCAGGGGATGAGATTAACTCCATACAAGTTTTATCTAAATTTTCCATTCCACTTACTTGCATACTAGCTTGCAAATTTTCATCTAAATATAAATCAAAAATTACACAAGCTTGATTATTGACCTTGTAGAGAATTTTTCCACCTTTTTTCTCATCTAGTTCATACGCTTGTAATTTATCATTTTTACTCATTTTTTTAATTTCATTTGCAAAAGATTGATGTAAGGTATAATAAATCATAAAATCGCGCATAATATTTTTAATATCAGCAATTTCTTTTCTTAGTTTTGATAAATCTTTAGTGTATAAACTTATAAATTGCGTATTTAAGTATTCATTTAGACTTTTTTCGTTTAATTTTTCACACAATGGATAAATTTTAACCACGAAAGCCTTATCTTTAGCAAGTACTATATCCACACAAGCTTGCTTGTTTTGTTTGTATTCTAAAAATAAAGCTTGACTAGAGCTTAAATTTAGCGTGTTTTGTTTATTATAAGCAAAATCACTTAAATCTTCATAGATATTTGCATAAGAAAAAATTCCTATAAAAAGCAATAATAAATTTTTCATTCAAATAAATCTTTATGATGAATTTTTAAGTACTCCACTACTTCTAAGATCTCATCAACTCCTTCTTTTTGGGTATTTTGACAAACTTCATCAATACAATCAATATAAACTCCAATTGCTTTTTCTAATTTTGCTCTTTTTACCCCAGCAAACAAGAGCATTGCTTCTAAAACTATGCTTAATTCATATTGTAAATTTTCTATTTCTTCTTTAAAATCATGATTTGTTTTCATTATTTTCCTTTAATTCTTTGCTTTTAATTAAATCTACAAATTGTGCTTTTATGAAATCATAGTTAGAGCTATCTTTATACGCAGCAAACAATCCACCGCTAGCATTTTTATGCCCTCCCCCATTAACCAAACTTTTAGCCATCAAACTCACATCGATTTTATTATTTGCTCTAAAACTTAAGGTTTTTCTCGAACTAAGATCAACAAAAAAATCAAAATCAGGATTTTGCATTAAAAAATCATTTCCAATTACGGAAGTATTGCCTATATTTGAAGTTAATAAACCTTTACTTCCTTTATAAAATACACTAAATTTTTCTTTATTTACACTTAGTCTTTCTACCACAAATTTTGAAATTAAATTGCTTAAGGTATCATCATTTTCTTTTTTAAAAAAAGATTTTTTTAAGCCATGCAAATCATCATCTAAATTAATATGAGCATTTTTTTGATGAATGTATTTTCTACAAACATCAAAAAGATAAAAAAGATATTTGATATTTTCTTGTGCAAACATTACCCTATTGATTTCTTTTGCTCCAGAAACCATACCAAGCAGTACTTTTCCAAGTTCAAAATTCTCATCTTCACTCAACCAAATATCTACTGCATTTACCACATCCACAAATTCTGACAAAGCCTTATTTTCACCATAACATTTACTAAAAAAATCATAAACAATCTTAGTAGCACATCTTTTATCATCTAAAAAATACCAAGGATATTTTTGCATACATTCTAAGCCACTTTGATGATGATCTAAAAGTAAAAGTTTGATTTTTTTGCCTTCTATGGCTTTTTGAAAATCTTCACATTGACTTAATGTTAAATTTAAATCCGTGATTAAAATCACAAATTCTTCATTAGGATTTTGCTTTAAATCTTCCTCTATATTTTTAAAAATCACATTAAAATTTTCATTAATCTCTTTACCATAATTAGAATTATAAAAATAACAATTCTTAAAATAAAAATCTAACACATACTGACAAGCATAGCCATCTAAATCCGTATGTGAAAGATGATAAATTTTCATATTTTTCCTTTATAAATTATCAACTTTTATGATACCTTCTGTTTCAAACTTGGTATTTTCTGCAATCTCAGCAAAACTTAAGACCGTAATATTAATACCAAAATTAGAACAAATATCAGCAATGAATTTTCTAAGTTGCGGCTCAACACAAAGCAAGAAAGGCTTAATTCTTGTATTTGCCACACTTGCAAGTTCAGCTTTTAAAGCTTCTACTAAAGCACCAGTTTGAGCTACATTTATCATTAAATGATACGAACCATCTTTAAACTGCACATGCTCCATTAATTTTGCAGCCGCAGCAGCATCAAAAATATAAAAGCTAATTTGCCCTTTTTCATCCACATATAAATTTGTAATTGCTCTTGCTAAAGAAGCCCTTACATGCTCAATAATCATATCCAAACTCTTGCTTACTTCAGCTATATCACTAATTGATTCTAAAATTGTAAGCATATCTTTAATAGGAATATGCTCTTTAAGTAAAGCTTTTAAAACTTTTTGAATTAAACCTATACTAGCAACCCTTAAACAATCATCTACCACGATAGGATAATCATTTTTGATTTTATCTAATAAATTTTGCACTTCTTGTTTAGTCAAAAGCTCTGAAGCATTAGCTTTTATAAGCTCACTCATATGGGTTGAAATCACACTTGCTGGATCAATTACAATATAACCATTCAGCGTTGCCTCATCTTTTAAGGATGATTCTATCCACAAAGCATCAGAATTAAAAGCAGGTTCTTTAGTAGCTATACCTTCGATAGGTTCAGTGATAAAACCACTATCCATAGCTAGATATTTATCGGGATAAATTTCAGCACTAGCTATACCCACACCTTTGAGTTTAAAAGTATATTCATTTGGTTTTAATTGCAAATTATCTCTAATTCTAATTTTTGGCATTAAAAAACCTAAACTTTGAGCTATATTGCGTCTTGTTGATCTAATGCGCTCTGTTAATTCACTTTCTGCTAGTTTGATAAGTCCATAACCTAATTCTAATTCTAAAATTTCTAATTTTAAAATATCTGTGATTTTATTTTCTTCTTCTTTTAAGATTTCTTCTTCGCTGCGTTTTTGAGGTTTAGCTTGTTCTTCTTCATGGGTTTCTTGAGACTTTTTAGCTGAAATTGCATTGATTTGAATTTTACCTTCTTGCACTTGCTTTATCATATAACCAAGTCCTAAAAACACCAAAGCCATAAAGCCCAAAGAAAAATGTGGTAAGCCTGGCACTAAAGCAAATATAAATAAAACAAAGCCCACAATTAATAAAGTTTTGTATTCCCCTAAAAGCTGATTGATAGAACCTTCAGCAAAATTATCCTCATCTTTACTAGCACGCGTGATGATAATTGCAGTTGCCGTTGAAGTTATAAGTCCAGGAATTTGAGAAACAAGTCCATCGCCTATTGTTAATATAGTATAAGTTGAAGCACATTCTCCAAGCTCCATATCATGCTGAAAATAACCTATCATAAACCCACCAATTAAATTTACAATGGTGATAATAATCCCAGCAACAGCATCCCCTTTTATAAATTTAGAAGAACCATCCATTGCTCCATAAAAATTTGCTTCAGCTATGATTTCTTGGCGTCTTGCGCGTGCAGTTTTTTCATCAATCAAACCTGCATTTAAATCCGCATCAATAGCCATTTGCTTACCTGGCATTGCATCAAGGGTAAATCTTGCTTGAACTTCAGAAACCCTTGTACTACCTTTAGTTACAACCATAAAATTGATTAAAACTAAAATACAAAAAACAACCATACCTATAACATAATTTCCACCAACAACAAATTCACCAAAACTTGCCACTATATCACTAACAGCAGCTGGACCTTGATGACCCTCGCTTAAAATCATACGCGTTGTAGCTATGTTAAGTGAAAGTCTAAAAAGCGTAATAATTAAAATCATAGTTGGAAAAGTTGTTAAATCTGTAGGTTTTGGTATATATAAAGAAATTAAAATAATTAAAACTGAAATTGCTATACTTAAAGCAAGAAAAAAATCTAAAACTATACTTGGTAAAGGTACTATAATAATAGCTAAAATTGCAATAATTACAGCTACTATAGTTAGACTCTTTGCCCTTAAAATAGGTGCAACAAGTGGAGCAATCCAAGGCAATACTAAGCTAAAAATATCCCTTTTAGCCATTATTTTGAATAATATCCTCTAGAGTAATAGAAACTAAAAAATCATCTATCTTATTTTGAAGCTTCACCAACACAGGCATAATTTTACAATTTTCTTCTTTTTGCGAAGGACAAATTCCATTACTGCACTCAAATACATTGATAGATTTTTTCTCTACACTATTAATAATTTCTTTTAAAGTGTATTCACTTGGCTTTTTAACAAGCATAAATCCACCTTTAGCACCCTTATAAGATTTCAAAAGTGCGTCTTTGGCAAGTGCTTGTAAAATTTTTGCTAAAAAACTTTTTGGTATATCTAAAACACTTGACATAGTATCTACATCTTGTGGTTCTTGGGATTTTGCTATATGAATTAAAGACAATAAAGCATATTCGCTAGCTTTGGTAAATAACACTTTTTTCCTTTCATTAAAATATTAATAAACAATATCTATTTTTAACTTTAAATAAAAATTTTAATTATATCAAAAATATGTGTTGTTAAATATTAAATTTCTTATTTTTTAAATTTCAGCATTTTTTTTGTTTTTTTAGTTATAATTGCACTTTTTATTTTAAATACCGCTCAGGAGGTCTATTATGGCTTTAGATTCGGCTAAAAAAGCAGAAATAGTTGCAAAATTTGCTAGAAAAGAAGGAGATACGGGTTCTCCAGAAGTTCAAATCGCACTTTTAAGCGCAAGAATTTCAGATTTAACAGAACATTTAAAAATCTACAAAAAAGATTTTTCTTCTCGTTTAGGTCTTTTAAAGCTTGTTGGTCAAAGAAAAAGACTTTTATCTTATCTAAAAAGAAAAGATTATCAAGCTTATTCTAAATTAATCAGCGAATTAAATTTAAGAGATAAATAAGCCTCGTGCTTATTTATCTTTAATATATTTTATTTTAGTTATTTACCACTTCTTTAATTTAAGTTTTCAAAATTTCAATATTTTATTCACAAGAGTTTCACGATGTGATTTTAGCTTCTAAGTATCTAAAAATAGCACTTTAAGTTTTATGAGTAAAAATATTTTTCACATTTAATTTTATTGATTTTTAATGTTTTTTCACTTTTGCTATAAAAAACCCATCTGCATAATTATCTGGTAAAACTCTTTTGGCAAATGACAAGTCAAAATCATCACTTTTTGCATTAATGAAGTTAACATTTAATAAATCAAAATCTAGTAATTCTAATTTAAAATTTTCATTTCTTAACGCATTTTCTAAAACAGCTTCATTTTCTTCTCTTAAAAATGTACAAGTACTATAAACCAATTCCCCACCATGTTTTAAGGCTAGTAATGCTGAATGTAAAAGTTTTTTTTGTAAATTTGCTATTTGCTTAATTTCTTTTGTGTTTTTTTGTATTTCAAAACCCATTTTTGCAAAAGTTGAACAAGGCGCATCAAGCAAAATTTTATCAAATTTCAAAGGACAAGCTTTACCTATAGTGCGTGCGTCTTTTAAAAAGCATTTTGCAATTTTAACTTGATAATTTTCCATAGTTTTTTTTAAGGTAAAAAAGCGTGTTTTAGATAATTCACAACTTGCTAAATAACCCTCATTTTGCATAAAATTGGCCAAATTTAAACTTTTTCCACCAGGAGCTGCACACATATCTAATACACTCTCACCAGCTTTAACACCCAAGGTTTTAGCACATAAATACGAAGAATAATTTTGTATATAAAACTTACCCTCATTAAAAGCATTCATTGAGCTTAATTTGCTTTTAAAAATACTAGGTATTTTATAACAATACAAATCAATTTTTTCAAATTTTATATTTTTTTCATTTAGAATTTCTTCTAGTTTTTCATTGTCAATAAGCAAAGAATTTCTAAAAATATTGACATATTTTTCTTGATTAAAACTTTGAAGGATTTGTTCTTTTTGCTCTTTTGTATAAATTTCATCTAAAGCTGTATTTAAATCAAGCAAGGCCATAAAAATCCTTTAAAAATAAATATGCAGCTAAAGAATCAAGTTTGCCATCTTTTTTCTTTAAATTCACTACACCAAGCTCTTGTGCGTTTTTAGAGCTAAAACTCTCATCAACAAAAAAAACTTCTTTATCAAAACCAAGTAAAGATATGAAATGCTCTATTCTTTTTCGCATTTCATCTTCACTAGATCCACCCAAAGGAATTCCTACCACCAAAGTATTTACATCATAGTCTTTAATGTATTTTTTTACCTCATTTGCTGCTTGATTGCGATTTTTTCTAATGATAGCTTCAAGTGGCATGGCCATGCTTTTATTAATACACAAAGCAACACCAATACGCTTTAAACCTATATCTAACGCTAAAGTATTCATATGCAAGCTCTTATTTTCACTCCAGAAATTTCCACCAGACCCTCAAGTTCATATTCATAAACTCTATCACCAAATTTTTTCAAAACTTTTTCTAAATCATTTTCATGCTTTAAAAAGCTTAACAAATCATCCTCACTTTGCTCTTGATAAAGCTCTCCAAACATTTTTACAAATTCCTCAAAATTATGAATTAAATTTGCTTTTTTTGTGGCTAAAAGTAAATTTGTTCCTTCACTTTCATCTTTCCTATGAGGTAATACATATATAGGTTTATTCATACTCAAAGCAAGCCTTGCACTTTGCATAGAACCACTTTTTAAATCAGCTTGAGCTATTATAACAACCTCACTTAAAGCAATAATAAGCCTATTTCTTAATAAAAAATCATATGGCTTTGCTTTATATTTTGCTTCATTTTCACTTAAAGCTAATGCATTTTCATAAATATTTAAAATTTCATTTGTATTAGATTTTGGATAAATCTCATCAAGTCCATTAGCAAATATGGCTATAGTTTGAGGATAAGCTATTTTAGCTGCTTGGATATCCACACCCAAAGCCCCACCACTTACTACACAAACCTTAGTTTTTTTTAACAAAGATACTAACTCAATGAGACAATTTTTAGTATAAACACTCATTTTTCTAGAACCTATAATAGCTACTTTTCTAGCATTTAAAAGCTCTAAATTGCCTTTATAATAAATCTTTGAAGGTGGATTTAAAAGATTTTTAAAATCTTCAATATTCTCAATAAATTTCATTTAAATATACAAGTTCAACTGAATTTAACAAATCTTTACTTTGCACCAAAGCTTTAAAAGTCTTTTCTCTTGGATGACCAATAGCTATAGCAAAACCTTTCTTTCTTGCCTCTTCTACTGCTTGTTTGAGTTGATTTTTAATATATGCTATATCATCTTCATTATCTAAAAAAACATCTCTGGCTATATAAGGCTGATTAAATTGACTTACTAAATTTTTAGCTTTAGAATTTCCTATGGTTCTTGAATCTACAAAAATAAAATCATTTTGTTTAAAAGCATTAAATAATTTTTCCATAGCCTGCTTATTTGCAGTAAATAAACTTCCTGTATGGTTGTTAATAAATTTTACTTTTGGAAATTGTTCTTTTACAAAAGCAATGCGCTTGCTTATTTTTTCCATATCATCACTAGGGTGTAAAGTGTTTAATTCTGCCTTGTCATATTTTATAGCAGCAAGAGGCAAATGCACCATAAAAAAGTCAAAATCCTTTGCAAACTCAGCTGTATAAGGATGGCGTTTATCAGGTGGAAAAAAAGATGGGATTAATTTTAAATTTGTTTTTTTAAGCATATCTACATGAGTGTGACTTGCCATATCATCTATGATAATTGCTAGACGAGGCTTGGTATTTTTTTGTACTAGAATTTGAGTTTTATTATCCTCGCTTTTATCTGATATATTTTGCTCTTCATTTTTTGATTCTTTGCTTGTATTTTGATCTATTACTTCTAAAATTGAAGTTTGATTATCTTCTTTAGTTTGATTTAACTCTGTATTTACAGGGTTTAAATTTAAAATTTCACTAATATTTTTATCTAAAAATTCTAAATTTTCATTTTCTAAAGTCAAATTTATATCATTAAAACTAAAATTATTTTCTTGTTCTATTATAGGTAATGGTTCTTTTTTGTTTATTGTTTGATTATAATCTAAACCTTTATTTTCTTCTTTTTTTAAAAACAAAGCTCCAAATGCAAAAAGAAAAATTCCAATTACAACAAGACAAAGCGCTAAAAGCACTTTGTATTTTTTATTTATAGTTTTCAAATTAGTTTTTATCTTTATCAACTAATTTTTTAGCACTAATCCAAGGCATCATAGCGCGAAGTTCGCGTCCTGTTTTTTCTATCAAAGAATCATTCATTAATTTACGCTCTGCATGCATTCTTGCAAAATTCGCTCTTCTTTCCAAGATAAAATCTTTAGCAAAACTTCCATTTTGTATATCTTTTAAAACACCTTTCATAGCCTCTTTAGTTTCTTTGGTAATAATCTTAGGCCCTGTGATATAATCTCCATATTCAGCAGTATTAGAAACAGAATATCTCATATCAGCAATACCACCTTGATAAATCAAATCTACAATTAATTTCATTTCATGCAAACACTCAAAATACGCCATTTCAGGTTCATACCCTGCTTCAACTAAGGTTTCAAAACCAGCTTGGATTAAAGCACTAAGTCCTCCACAAAGCACCGCTTGTTCGCCAAATAAATCTGTTTCAGTTTCAGCTTTAAAAGTCGTTTCTATAATACCTGTTCTACCACCACCTATAGCACTAGCATAACTTAAAGCTAAATTTTTAGCATTTTTACTTTCATCTTGGTGGATAGCAATTAAACAAGGAGTGCCCCCGCCTATACTAAATTCATGTCTTACAGTATGACCTGGAGCTTTAGGAGCTATCATAATCACATCTATACCTTTTGGAGCAACAATTTGTCCATAATGGATATTAAATCCATGTGCAAATGCTAGAGTTTTACCTGCTTTTAATTCAGTTTTAATTTCTTCATTAAAAATTTCACTTTGAATTTCATCAGGAGCTAAAATCATAATCAAATCTGCTTCTTTAATAGCTTCTTTTACACTTTTTACTATAAAATTTGCTTTTTGAGCTTTTGCCCAACTTTGCCCACCCTCTTTTAAGCCTATGATCACTTCTACACCACTATCTCTTAAATTCATAGCATGAGCATGACCTTGAGAGCCAAAACCTATAATAGCTACTTTTTTTGATTTTATTAAATTAATATCACAATCTTTATCATAATAAATTGACACAGCCATTATGCACTCCTAAAATTAAAATTAAAGCAAAGATTATAACTAAAAAATATAAATTTAATCCTTTTATGATAAAATTTAAGTTTTGAAAAATTACTATAAAGAGTATTATGAAAGAATTATTTAATCAACTAAGCTATGGTCTAAATGCTGATGAAATTACCAATAAAAGCAAGCAAATCATTAGAGAGTTGCTAACTTGCGATATCATTAAATTTTATAAAAACAAATACTATTTAAAAGATGGCTTTACTTTTGGTAAGATTGATATTTCAGCTAATGGAACGGGATTTTTAGAAAGTTTTGATCCTGTTTTTAAGCGTGATTTGCTCATAGAAAATAAAAATTTAAAAGGAGCAAATTATGCTGATATAGTTGTGGCAAAATTACTTCCTCTTAAAAAAAAGCGTCCAAGTGCTAAAGTTATCTTAATACTTAAAAGAGCCCATGAAACTTCTTTGGTTATAACTAAAAAATACGGCGAAGCAGTCCTTGGAGTAAATATTCAAACAGGACTCACATGTGCCTTAAAAGCCTCTCAAAAATCCTTAAAAACTCTACCTTTAGGAACTATTTTAAAAATAGAAAATCATGATAATAATATCACTGAAGTGATAGGGCATATTGATGATGATTTTGTAGATGAAAAACTTTCCTTAGCACTTTTTAATAAAAATGCAGTTTTTGATAATTTATGTGAAAATGAAGCAAGAGCTTATGGAAATGAAGTTGATGCGAGTATGTATCCATCAAGAAAAGATCTTAGAAATTTAAATTTTTGTACCATTGATCCAATTGATGCAAAAGATTTTGATGATGCAATTTATTATGATAAAAATGAGCATGCTATTTATGTAGCCATAGCTGATGTAAGTACTTATGTGCATGCTTATAGTGCTATTGATAAAGAAGCAAGATCGAGGGGTTTTTCGATTTATTTTCCTCATATTGCTATACCTATGTTACCAAGAGCTTTGAGTGAAAATATTTGCTCACTAAAACCTAATAAAGATAGATTAGCATTTTGTTTTAAAATAAGCTTAGATCAAAACAATGAAGTGATTAAAGAAGAGCTTTTTGAGGCTATTATCAACTCAAAACGCCGTTTTAATTACGATGAAGTTGATGAGTATTTACAAAAGCAAGAAGATTTAGGCGCAATCAATTGGCTTTATGAGGTTTTCAAAATCACTCAAAATTTACGAAAAAAACGATTAAAAAATGCTTGTGAGTTTAAAACCCAAGAGCTAAGAATGACTTTAGATGAAAATAATAAACTCACAAAAACACGCCTTGAAAATGACACTGCCTCGCATAATTTAATCGAAGATTGCATGCTTTTAGCTAATAAAGCTGCAGCAAAACTCATTGATATAGGAGTTTTTAGAAATCATTTAAATCCTGATTATAAAAAAATAGATCAATTGCTAGCTGATCTTTCAACACTTAGTATAGATATTAATCCTAAAAATAATGTCATAGAATTATTTAAAGACATTCAAGTCTTAGCAAATGAGCTAAATATAAGAGAAGAAGTAGATAAACTCATCATCAAAGCGCAAAAAAAAGCAGAATATTCTAGTGAAAATGCAGGGCATTTTGGCTTAGGTTTTGATAAATATACCCATTTTACAAGTCCTATTAGAAGATATTCTGATCTTATATTACATAGACTTTTAAAAGCTAAAATCAATAATGATGAAAAAATGTTTAATTATTTGCTTTTAAACATACAAAGCACTTGTGAGGAATTAAGCTTATTAGAAAGAGAAGCAGATAAAGTTGCTTGGCATTTCATGGATAGAAAATTTGCAAGATGGGCAAAAGAAAATATAGGAAAAAGATTTAAGGCTTTAGTGGTAGAAAATCAAAGTTCATTGCAAGTAAAATTAAATGATGAAATTAAGGGGGCTTTGATTACCATCATAGGTTCAAGGGCAAATTTATTAGAAAATATAGAAGTAGAAATCACTGAAGTAGATATTGTTAGTGCTAAAATTTTTGGCAAAATCACCAAGCATTTTAGTTTAGAAAGAAACCAAAATGTATAAAAATCAACTCCAAAGCTTACTTAATAGCAATAATTTTCCTAATTATTTCTTACTTTATGGAGCGGATAATTTCCAAATAGAGCTTTATACTAAATTTATTAAAGACAAATACTCTTTTGATGAGAGTTTAAGATTTTATTTTGAAGAATATGATTTTAAGCAAGCATATGATTATTTATCTAGCGCTTCCTTATTTAGCGAAAGAAAATTGCTAGAAATCAAAACTCAAAAGAAAATCCCAAGTAAAGAACTCAAGCAACTTTTACAGCTTTGTCAAAATTCGCAAGATAATTATTTTTTACTTGAAATTTATGATGAAAGCTCCAAACAAAGTGAAGCGGAGAAAATTTTTGCTAATAATTTTTGTAGATTTTATAAAGTAAATTCAGCTAAGGAAGGCATGGAATTACTAGCTTTAAAAGCTAAAGAATTAAATATTAACATTACTCAAAATGCCCTTTATGCTCTTTTTTATAATTTTAATGAAAATTTATATTTAGCGGCTAATGAGTTAAATAAATTTAGTGGTCTAAATATCGATGAAAAAATCATCCAAGAGCATTGTTATAGTTTAAGTACTATTAGTTTTGAAAGTTTTTTTGATAAATTAATGCAAAAAAAAGATTTAAGGAGTGAACTTGAAAATATTTTAGAAAATTACAATGAAATAGCATTGATTAATGCCTTATATGCAAATTTTTCTAGACTTTTTAAAATAGCTTTATATGTTAAAATTTATGGAAATTTAGACTTGAAAGAAATTTTAGGCTATGCTCCACCTATTTCTGTGGCACAAAATCTTCAAAAACAAGCTCTTATGATCAAAATATCACAATATAAAAATATCTTTCTGACACTTTGTAATTGCGAATATGAATTAAAAAAGAATTCTAAAATAGAAAAAAAAGAATTTTTAATCGCAACACTTTTACAACTTAGCTCCATATTAAAAAGTTAAATTAAGAAAACTTATGGTAAAATAAAATTTGCATTTTATGCAAAATCCTTGCCTAAAATTTTAGGCTTTATATCCATAAGGAGAAATTAAATGAGACATTATGAAGTTTTATTCATATTAAAACCAACACTTACAGAAGAAGAAGTAAGTGCTAAGTTGGAATTCGTAAAAGAAGTCCTTACAAAAAATGGCGCAGAAATTGAAAGCGTAGTTCCAATGGGAACAAGAAAACTTGCGTACAAAATTAAAAAATATGAAAGAGGAACTTATTTTGTGATTTATTTCAAAGCTCCTACAAATTTAATAGCAGAGCTTGAAAGGGTATTAAGAATCACTGAAGAAGTAATCAGATTTTTAATCGTAAAATATGAAAATAAAAAAGAAATTGCAGCTTGGGAAAGACTAAGCAAGGGTATCAAACAAAATAAAAAAGAAATTAAAGCTAGTGAAAGCACAGAAGGCTAATTAATGTTTAACAAAGTCGTTTTAGTAGGGAATCTTACAAGGGACATAGAAATGCGTTATGCTCCATCAGGTAGCGCAATAGGCTCTTCTGCTATAGCTGTAACAAGAAGATTTAGTACAAATACAGGAGAAAAAAGAGAGGAAACCTGCTTTATCGACATTAGCTTTTTTGGAAGAACTGCAGAAATTGCTAATCAATACCTTAATAAAGGTAGTAAAATTTTAATCGAAGGTCGTTTGAGATTTGAGCAATGGAGCGATCAAAATGGACAAAACAGATCAAAGCATAGTATTCAAGTTGAAAATTTAGAAATGCTAGGTTCAACTGTACAAAATAATCAACAAAGTAATTTTGAAAATCAAAATTATGGTTATAATCAAAATTTTAATCAACAACAAAGCTTTGATCCTTATGCTCAAGTACAAACTAGAACAAATTCATCTAATAATACCTATCAAAATCCTCAAAAGGAAGCCCCTATGAAGGAAATTGATATTGATAAATATGATGATGATACAGAATTACCATTTTAAAGGAAAAAACATGGCAGAAAAAAGAAAATACTCACGCAAATATTGTAAATATACTGAAGCTAAAGTTGATTTTATAGACTATAAAGATACAGCATTGCTAAAACATGCTTTATCAGAAAGATTTAAAATCATGCCACGCCGTTTAACAGGCACTAGCAAAAAACACCAAGAAATGGTTGAAGTTGCTATTAAGCGTGCAAGACATGTAGCACTTATCCCTTATATCGTAGATAGAAAAGAAGTTGTTACTAATCCTTTTGAAGGACTATAATTATTAAATCAAACCCAAGCTTTTTAAGCTTGGGAAAATAAAAGGTTGTTTTATGTTTTCAGATATAGAATCTGAAATTTATGTTATTTTACTTGCATCCGTTGCTATTATAGCAGTTTTAAATCCTTTTGGAAATCTTCCACAATTTATTGCAATGACTGAAGGTCTAGATGCTGATATAAGAAAAAAACTTTTTAGAAATATCATTTACACTGCATTTTGTATTGTTTTAGTTTTTTTACTTTCTGGACCATTTATCATGAAATATTTATTTAAAATAGATATTAATGATTTACGAGTTGCAGGTGGTTTGATTTTAATCATTATGAGTACAAAAAATCTACTTTTCACCCCATCAAGCACTCAATTTCAACACTATCAAGGATTAAGCCACAAAGAATTATTAAAAAAAAGTATAGTGCCAATGGCATTTCCTATGCTTGTAGGACCTGGAACACTTTCTACCATAGTAGTTATTTCAGAAGATCAAAATTTAGCTATAGCCATAGCTTCTGTATTACTTACTTTTGCTTTTATTTTTGCTTTATTTCACTTTTCAGCTACTATTGAAAAAGTTATCGGTAAGCTTGTGCTTTATGTTTTTTCACGCATTGCTTTAGTTTTTATTATGGCTATGGGAGTAAAAATGATAGCTATTGGAATTCAAACTTACATTCAATCTACCTAGGATAAATAAAAAAACTTTTTTGTAAAAACACTTCTTCATTTACTGCTTTATTAGTATTTAACAACACACTAATATTTACCACTATAATACTTTTTGCATGAATATACTTTGCAATTAATTTATTATTTTTACATTCACCCAAAGGATAAGCATAATCAATTCGTATTTTTGTATTATTATATTCAAAATTATATTCACTTAAACATTCTTTACCCTCCAAATAGGCTTGATATAAAAAATATTTAGCAAACTCTTTTGCATCATGAAGTAAAATATTTCCTTGGGTATAAAGCGTTAAATCTTTCATAATTCTTGGTGGATATGAAGAAATTTTTATTATAAACGCCATAATAAAAGAAATAAATAAAATAAAAAATATTGTATATATCATTGCAAATGATTTTTTCACAAAAGCATCCATTTATCTAAACATCTATTTTGAGTATTACTGCAAATTGTAATTTTTAATAACTCACCATCATGCTTGAAAATAAGTTTTGAAATATTTTGAGCTAATAAAAATACTTGTTTGTTGTGATTTAAATCATCAATTTGCATATAAATATTTTTATTTTTCAAATACACCTTAATATAAGCATATAAAATAGTATAAAATCCGCTAAAACTCTCATCAAAAAAATTGATTTTTTCTCTATCATCAACTAATATTTTATAGATTTTTGAATTTTTTATATCATAAATATACATATAATCACTAGTGTATATTTTCAACTTCTTCATACTATGCATATCTTTATAATTGCTCAAAATTCCTTCAGAAATTCCATTTTCTATAAAATGCAAATTACTTTTTGGGCTAAAAAAACTTCCATTATTTTCTAAAATAATACCACTGAAGTTTAATTTTTTTAATGACAAATCATAAAAAATATCATCATTTGCACTCATATAACACTCAAAAGAATTACTTGTAAATATTGCATTCAAGCAAGAATTATAAATTTTCTCCATGCTAAGTAAAGCTTGATTTAAATCAAAAAATATTTCACTAGATTTTTTAACATTAAAACTATAATTATAAATATACATAGCTGGATTAATTAAAATAGTAATCAAAATACCCAAAATAACAAGGCTTAACGCAAGTTCCAATAAACTAAAAGCCTTTTTCATCCACAAAAGCTTCTTTATAGGATAAATCTTTTATTTTTAAAGATTTGAGTTTAAATTCATCACTAGTGTATTCTAAAAAGTTGTAAGTATTTATATTTATCTCTTTTGCTTTATATGAAGGAATTTTCTTTAGCAATTCTTTTTCTTCATTAAAAAGGGTTTGATTTTGCCATATAACATTTAAAGATTTATTTGCAAATACAAGATAATAAGATCCAAAAATAAAAGATAAAATTACAATACAAAAAGCAAGCTCTAGGAGACTAAAAGCTTGCTTCATTTATTTAAACTTGCATTAAAAGCTTCAAAAAAGGCACCGCGTAAAGCTCTTTTTTCCAAAGCTTCAATTCCTTTTATAGTTACCCCTGCTGGAGAACAAATTTTTTCTTTAATAATAGCAGGATGAGCATGATTAAACAAAGCACTAAAGCTTTCAAAACTTGCGCGAGTAAGCTCATAACTAAGCTCATTTTTTAAACCATTTTTCACACCTGCATTAGCTAAACTTTCTGCTACCAAAGCTAAAAATGCAGGAGCACAACCACTCAAAACCATAGCTATATCAAATTCTTTTTCATTTTGCAAACTTATGGCTTTACCAAAAGTATTTAACAAAGATAAAATTTCATCTTTAAATAAATCTTTTTCCATTAAATAAGCAGTTGTAGAAGCTTTAAATTCGGCTGCTGTATTTGGCATAATTTTCACATAATTTTGTGCATCAATACAATGAAGCCGCTCAAAAGTAGTGTTTGCTAAAACCGAAATAAGCCATCTTGCCTTGCCTTTTAATTTAACAGCTACTTCCTCTAACGCATAAGGTTTAAAAGCCAAAATAATATTTTTATTATCCATATCAAACTCATCATATGATAATACTTTTAAATTTAAACCACTGGCTTTTTTTAAATCCCTAGCAACAATAACTACTTTATAAGTATCCTCTAAACCTTTAGCTATAGCACTTGCCATAGCACCATTTCCTAAAATATAAATTTCAGACATTATTTTGTTTGTTTAATAAAAGCTGAAATCTTTTCAGACTGAAAATAATTAGGATATTTGCTTGTATCTAAAATCACTTGCACTAAAGAGTTATTATCATAATTCATCACAACAGGTGCTAAAAAATTTACCGTAGATTCTTCTAATGGCTCATTAATAGCCACTATAACAAACACACCAAAATTAGTTTGCTCATTTAAAGCTAATAATTCTTGATAATAATCAGGCACTTCAAAATCATAATCAGGACGGATCATATAAGGATCAATCATCACAAAAGAAAAATCTTTACCATCAAGGCTTTTAAGTCTATAAAAAACCTCGTCTATTTTATAAAAATTCATATTTTTGGTATCTTCAAAACCTAAAATAGGACATTTAACTTCTAAGTTCATCTTGCCTCCTAAAATCTATTAACTAAGAAATTACAACTCATTAAGCAATTTTAGTTCCAATTTTAAAAATTACACTAATTAAGAGTTTTTGACTATAATTTTAGTTTTAAAAATTAACAATTTCATAAACATAAAAACATTATAATTACAATTATTAAATTTATTAAGGTAACACAATGAAAAAACTTTTTATTTTTTCACTTATTATTGCAGGTTTATTTTTAGGAGCATGTAGCTCGAAAAAAGCTGAAGATTTATATAATCTAAGTTCTATGGAATGGTATCAACAAATTATAAAAGATTTACAAGAAAAAAATCTTGAAGCAGCTGATAAACACTATACCTCAATGGCAGGTGAGCATATTGCTGATCCATTATTAGAACAAACTTTACTTATATTAGCTCAAGCTCATATTAGTGAAGAAGAATATGAAATGGCAAATTTTTATCTTGATGAATATTTAAATAAATTTGGTGATTCTAAAAATGTAGCTTATATAAGATATTTAAAAATCAAAGCTAAATTTGACTCTTTTGCTGTTCCAAATCGTAACCAAGCCTTAATGCTAAAAACAATAGAAGAAATCAAAGAATACAATCAAAACTATCCCAATGTACAATATAATGATTTAATCGATACTATGCTAACTAAATTTAATCTTGCAGTTTTTTACCTTGATACAAGTATAGCAGAGTTATATCAGAAAAAAAACAGAGAGCAAAGCTATGAGATTTATAAGCAAAAAATCGAAAATTCCGATTTTAATAAAATCGATATGATTAAACCAGAACTTCCATGGTATAGAAAAATATTTGAAGAAGGTATAATGTAATGAAATTAGAAAATACTCAAAACTATCCAACAAAACTTCCCATTCTTGTAGAAGATGAGCTTTTTTTATACCCTTTTATGATAACACCTATTTTTTTAAATGATATGCAAAATATTAAAGCCTTAGATACCGCTTTACAAAATGAAAGTATGATTTTTGTGGCACCATCAAAAATTGAAGGTGGGCGTGGCTTTGATGATATATATGATTGTGGTGTCATTGGGAGTATTATGAGAAAAGTTCCACTGCCTGATGGTAGGATTAAAATTTTATTCCAAGGATATGCAAAAGCCAAGATTGTTGAGAGAATTTCGGATGATCCTTTATATGCTTTAGTTGATTTAATTCATCAAGAGCCAATTTGCAATACAAAAAAAGAAGCTATTATAGAAGTAGTTAGAGAAAAAGCAAAAGCTTTATCGACTGTGAGTCATTATTTTCCACCTGATCTTTTAAGAACTATAGAAGAAGATGTCGAGCCTAGCAGAATTTGTGATCTAATATTAAATTCTATTAAAATCAAAAAACAACAAGCTTATGAATTTTTTATCGAAACTAATTTAGAAACTAAGCTTTTAAATTTAATTGATTATTTAGCTAAAGAAATTGAAGCAAATAAAATCCAAAAAGAAATCAAAAATAAAGTTCATTCTAAAATTGACAAGGTTAATAAAGAATACTTTTTAAAAGAACAACTCAAACAAATTCAAAGAGAGCTTGGAAGCGATATACAAAAAGAAAGCGAAGTAGAGGAATATAATAAAAAATTAGAAAAGAAAAAAGCTTTTATGTATGAAGAGGCTTATAAAGAAATCAAAAAGCAAATTCAAAAATATGAAAGAATTCATCAAGATAATTCAGAAGCTTCTATGGTGCAAACTTACATAGAAACGGTTTTAGATATACCTTTTGAGCACTCCTCAAAGAAAAAACTAAATTTAAAAGATGTATCTTTACAACTCAATAGTGATCACTATGCCCTAGAAAAACCAAAAGAGCGTATTGAAGAATACTTTGCAGTTAAAGAACTTTTAGAAAAACGCAAGATTAAAGATAGAGATGGTGCAAAAGTCATCTTGTGCTTAGTTGGCCCTCCTGGTGTTGGCAAGACTTCTTTAGCAAATTCAGTCGCAAAGGCATTAAAAAGAGAGTTAGTGCGCATAGCTTTAGGTGGTTTAGAAGATGTTAATGAACTAAGAGGACATAGAAGAACCTATATAGGAGCTATGCCAGGACGCATTATACAAGGACTTATAGAAGCAAAACAAAGCAACCCAGTAGTTGTGCTTGATGAGATTGATAAACTAAGTCGCAATCATAGAGGAGATCCAAGTGCAGTTTTACTTGAAATCTTAGATCCTGAACAAAATACTAAATTTAGAGATTATTATCTAAATTTCAACATCGATTTAAGCAAAATCATTTTCATAGCTACTGCAAATGATGCAAGTTTAATTCCACCTGCTCTAAAAGATAGAATGGAATTTATAGAACTTAGCTCTTACACCCCTCAAGAGAAATTCCAAATAGCCAAAAACTATCTCATACCTGATGAAATAAAAAAACATGGATTAAAAAAAGAAGAAATAAGCTTTAGTGATGATGCTATAGAATTAATAGTAAATGAATATACTAGAGAATCAGGTGTAAGAAATTTAAGAAGAAAAATTGCTGAAATTTGTAGAAAATGTGTTAAAAAACTTCTTTTAGAAAAAGATATTAAAAATATTGAAATTAATGATAAAAATTTAAAAGATTTTTTAAGTAAAAAAGTCTTTGAAATAGAAAAGCACGAAAAAGAAAATAAAATCGGACAGGTAAATGGACTTGCTTGGACTGCGGTAGGTGGAGATGTATTGAAAATCGAAGCCATTAAAATCAAAGGCAAGGGTGATCTAACTTTAACAGGGAGCTTAGGTGATGTGATGAAAGAATCAGCAAAAATTGCTCAAAGTCTTGTTAAGAATTTAATCGATGATGAACAAATTAAAGTCTCAAAGAAACTTTTCTACAAAGAAGATGAAAACATATATAATCAATATAATCTTCACATTCATGTACCAGATGGAGCCACTCCAAAAGACGGACCAAGTGCAGGTATAACTATTACCACAGCCATTGCTTCTATTTTTAGCGACAAGAAAGTAAAATCAAATGTTGCAATGACTGGAGAAATTGATCTAATGGGCAATGTTCTACCAATAGGTGGTTTAAAAGAAAAACTTATTGCTGCTTATAAAGCTGATATTAAAACAGCCATTATCCCACATAAAAACTATGAAAGAGATTTAAAAGATATTCCTGAAGAAGTAGTAAAAAATATGAAAATTATTGGGGTGAAAAATTTACAAGAAGTTTTAAAAATAGCTCTTATCTAAATTAGAAGCTTTAAGCTTCTAATTTATTCATAACTACTCTACTTTCATTTTCAAGTTCTCTTATATCATTAATAATAGAGTCATAATCTTCTTTTGATATATTATCCTTTTTAGCTATTTTTATAGCTTTACTTGCCGCGCTTTGTATTTTCTCACTCTTAATCTCCATTTCATTTTGAGAAATTAAAGGACAGAAAATACTTTTTGCATCTTCATCTTTACATAAAGTTGAAATAGGATCTAGATTTTGAAGATTTTCTTGAGAACCATTTAGAGTTAAATAAACATCAGATTTATATAATATATGATCTATTTTCATTGCAGAAAGAGTTAAATCAGAAGCAAAATTAACAAATTCTTTTCCTAAATGAGAGCTTTTATCCTCTAATTCTTTAAATGCCTCACTAAAATCAGCAACTTTACTATCAGAAGAATTTGCAATATCAAACACTTTTTCGCTATTTTCTTGTATAGAAGCAATTTCTTGATTCATTACTTGAATTGCTAAAGTAATTTCACCTGTTGCTTTTTGTGTTTTTTCAGCAAGTTGTCTTACTTCATCTGCAACTACCGCAAAACCTCTACCATGCTCTCCCGCACGAGCTGCTTCAATAGCTGCATTTAATGCAAGTAGGT
Organism: Campylobacter sp. CNRCH_2007_0968H; assembly: GCF_025773245.1. Lineage (NCBI taxonomy): Bacteria > Pseudomonadati > Campylobacterota > Epsilonproteobacteria > Campylobacterales > Campylobacteraceae > Campylobacter > Campylobacter sp. CNRCH_2007_0968H. Next base: position 109,786 of record NZ_JAKMTQ010000001.1, read on the forward strand.
TAGTTTGATCTGCAATATCCCTAATTACCTCAACAATTGCATTGATACTCTGAGCATTAGATGCAAAAGTATTTACAGCATTTTTACTTTCATCAGCCACTTGCATCATTGATGAAATTGAATCCTGTAAATTACCTACTTCTAAACCATTTTTTTGTGCTGTATTTGAGATTATTCTAATATCACCAAAAACTTCTCTCATAAGTTTGATGATTTTATTTAATGCAGAAGACAAATCGTTTAAATTTTTATTTTGACTATTTAAACTCAAGTCCATAAGTTCTCTTGATAAAGCATTTTTAAAAACAGATTTTCCTGTTTTTTCTATATCATCTAAAGCTTTATTAATAAAGTTAATATTATGAACAAAAATACCTTTTAAACCTTCAGGGATAGCTCTTCTAAAATATTCACCTTTTTGAGAACAAGCAATTGAAGTATTTATCTCTCTTAAATAAGCTTCTAAACCATCTATTGTATTATTAAGATTATCAGCAATTTCTTTTAATTTTTTATTAGCACATTTAATATATACAATTCTTGAATCAAAATTACCATTTTTTAACTCTCTACTAAGATGTAAAATCTTATCGCTAAATTGTTCTTCTTTTTTTAAAATAAACAATCCATATATAAATAAACAAAACAAAACTAAAAAGAAACCTAAGGAAATAAACTCTGCATAAAACAAAGAATTAATACAAGCTACTATGCTTAAAACTATACCAAGAAACAAAATATTTTTCATAAGAAATCCTTTTTTATTTTTGAATTTTCATCATTAGTTCATTATAGGTCACCCCATAAGATTTTACTATTGCTTTTAACTCTTCTATTCCAGATTTAATACCACCATCTTTTTCTTTCAACAAAAGAACTTTATAAATTTCTTCTATTGTTTTGATAGCTTCCATATTTGGTTTTCTTCTAACTGAATAATAATTTAAAATGTTTCCATTTTCATCACATGAAGCAGTTATATTAGCAAAAACCCAATAATAATCATTATATTTTGTTTTATTTTTTACAAAAGCAAAAACTTCTTTTTTAAGCTGAATGTTATCCCATAAATATTTAAAAACCGTTCTTGGCATATCAGGATGACGCATGATACTGTGAGGTTTGTATAAAATTTCCTCAATTTTATAATCAGAATATCTCAAAAAATCCTCATTTGCATAAATAATCTCACCTTTTAAATTAGTTTTTGATGTTATTAAAACATCCGAGGTTAGAATTTTTTCTGAAGACATAACACAATCTCCTTAGTTTAAAATTAAAATGGGAGTAATTATATCTCAATATAAAATAATAATTTATAAACAAAATTTATCAAATTCATCTTTGAAGCTCTAAAATTAATTGATTATAACTCATACCATAAGAATTAACTATCTTAACAAGTTCATCCACTCCGGCTTTTATACCATCTTTTTCTTCTATTTCTAAAAGAATTTTATAAACTTGCTCTATGGTTGATATTGCCTCTCTTTTAGGTTTTCTTCTAACTGAATAATAATTTATAATATTTCCTTGTTCATCAAAAGAAGCTGTAACATTAGTAAAAACCCAATAATAATCATTTTGTTTGGTTTTATTTTTAACAAAAGCAAAAATTTCTTTTCCATCTTGTATATAATCCCATAAACATTTAAAAACAGTTTTTGGCATATCAGGATGACGCACAATATTATGAGGTTTATATAAAATTTCCTCCATTTTATAACCCGCATATTTTAAAAAATCATCATTAGCATAAATAATATCCCCTTTTAAATCTGTCTTAGAGGTTATTAATGTATCTGGTTCTAAAATTTTTTCTTGCGACATTTTTTTCCTTATAATTTATTTACAAAATATTATATTTCATTTATCATAAAATTTCATTGAAATTAAAACCTTTGTCATAAAGTATCTTTCTGACTAATTCTTGATGTTCTTTTCCTTTTGTTTCCAAAGTAATTGAAATCATCGCATCACCATACTCTAGCTTAGTGGAAAATCTATCATAATCAATTTTAACTATATTAGCTTGAGCTTCTTTTATAGCATCACTCAAAGTACTCAAAGCTCCTGGTTTATCAACCAAAGTAACATTGATAAGCATTTTTCTAAAAGCTTTAAACAAACCTTTTTCTATGATAATATTTAACATTTGTACATCAATATTTCCACCGCTTAAAATCACGCCTATTTTTTTATGATTTTTTAAATCTATTTTTTTATGTAAAAGTGCAGCAACTGCTGATGCTCCAGCACCTTCAACTGTGATTTTGTGTTTTTCAAGTAAATACAACACCGCATTAGCTATTTCTTCATCATCAACTTGAATAAAATCATTAACACATTCAAGAATAATATCAAAATTAATTTTATTTACATCACGCACCGCAATACCATCAGCTATGGTTCTCACAGCCTTTGAATTGATTATTTTTTTACTTTTAAAACTCTCATACATAGCAGGAGCTCCTTTAGCACTTACTCCAATAACTTTTATATTAGGATTAATCTGCTTAGCAGCACTCGCCACTCCACTAATCAAACCTCCACCACCAACTGGAGCTAAAATCATATCTAAATCACTTATTTCATCAAGCATTTCAAGCATTAAAGTACCCTGCCCTGCTATAATACTTTCATTTTCAAAAGGATGAATAAAATTTAAATGATGTTCTTTAGCATAATTTAACGCATAAGCATAAGCCTCATCAAAATTATCTCCTTTTAAAATCACTTTTGCACCTAAATTTTTAGTTGCACTTACTTTTAGCAAAGGTGTAGCTTCAGGCATAACAATCACAGCTTCTATCCCAAATTTTTTAGCACTAATTGCAACTCCTTGTGCATGATTTCCAGCGCTTGCAGCTATTACACCTGCTTGCTTTTGTTCTTTACTTAAATTAGCAATAGCATTATAAGCACCTCTGATTTTATAAGCACCTGTTTTTTGTAAATTTTCACATTTTAGAAAAACATCAGTATCTAAAAACTCACTTAAAAAAGAAGAGTGCACCAAAGGGGTTTTTAATACAAAATCTGCAATTTTTTGCTTTGCTTGATAAATTTTATTTAACTCAATCATGATTTACCTTTTTATCTAATTCTATTTTAATACAACGATCTTGAACGCAATTTATACCAAATTTTTTACATTTTTGCATTATTTCATCGTTAATAATACCAAGTTGCATCCAAAAATTTTTAACATTTTTAGCTAAAAGATCTTCAAAAATTTCATTTGCGTAACTTGCTTTTCTAAACATTACAACCGTATCAATTTCAAAAGGAATTTCCCTTAAATTTCTATAAACTTTCTCGTTTAAAATAAAATCTTCTTTGGGATAGATAGGATAAATTGTATAAGATAAATCTTGTAAATATTTACTTACAAAATACGAAGGTTTTTCTTGATTAGGACTAAGTCCTATAATGGCGATATTTTTCATAGAACTTAGTATTTTATGAGTATCACACAATGCTTTTTCCTTACTTTTAAAAAAAGCATTGTATCTAAAATAAAATTAACAAAAAGTTTTTTTAACTATTAATAAATAATATAAAACAAGAGCAAACAAAACAAGTACAGCACAAAGTGCATAGACATTAGCAAAACCTATACTTGGTTCAACAATACCCAACAGATAAGGACTAACTCCTATGCCAAAATCCAAAGATAGAAAAAAAGTAGAATTAGCTAACCCCATTTTTTCTTTAGGAGCTAGTTTGATAGCCAAAGCTTGTGCGCTTGAAGTAGCATTTGCATAACCTAGTGCACAAAATATACCGGCGATAATAATCATATAAAAATTTTTTGCAAACGCAAGTAAAAGTAAACACAATATAAAACTAAATAATGAAAAAATTATTACAATATTAGCTCCATGTTTATCAAATACCTTTCCAGCAAGAGGTCTAAAAACTATAGAAAATCCAGCATATATTACAAAAAACATAGATCCAGCAAAGCTTAAATTTAAACTTTGAGTATAAGCACTCATATAAGCTATAATAGCTCCAAAAGGACATGCGATCAAAAAAGTAATCAAAGCCAAATTTAAAACTGATTTTTCAAAATAATTATAAATACTAAATTTTCTTTTTACATGATAATGTTTTTTAAATCTTCTTACTTTTAAAAAAATTGATAAAACTAATGCAAAGATAATACTCACACTTGCAATTAAAAAGCTTAGTTGAAATAAGTTGATAGAGTCAAGTTTTATGGCCAAAAAAGGCCCTAAAGCTGAAGTTAAAACAACACTCGTAGCATAATACCCTATACCAATTCCTCTTTTATTACTAGGTATTATTCTAGCAATAGCTGCCCCACAAGCACAAGAACAAATTCCATAGCAAACTCCAGCTAAAAAGCGTATCAATACCAAAAAATACACATTATAAAATTTCAAATACATTAAATTAATAAAAAGATAAAATAAAAGTGAAAATATAATCACTTTTTTTATATTAATACCATCAATAATAGAACCAAAATAAAGTCTAGAAAGCAAAGCGCCTATAACAAAAGCACCCATTATAAGTCCTGCGGTGCTAGTTTGAAGATTTAAAACACCCAAAACATAATCTGTACTAGAAATAGTACTCATATAAAAAACAAGACAAATAACAAAATTTATCCCAAAAATACAGAAAAAATTTATATTAAATAAATTATATTTCTTACTAAGACCCATGAAAAAACCTTTCTTAAATTTTTTCATTGATATAATCAAGTAATTTTAAAAGCACTTCTTGATCTTGTTCATCTAATATATCTAAGATTTCTTTTTCATATTTTCTTATACAAACATTTGCATCAAAAAAAATTTCTTTACCCTTGGCACTTAAAGTAATGATCTTTTCTCTTTTATCATCAGCTTTTAAAAACTCTATATATTCAAGTTTTGCTAGTTTGGAAACAACTCTAGAAAGTATAGCTTTATCCATTTGATAAAATTCACATATTGGAGCTAAAGTGCTATTTTGATGATGGCTTAAATAAACAAAAACTCTCCAATCACTTGATTTCAATCCAAATGGCTTTAAAATTTCATTGACTTTATAGAGTATTTTTCTATTTGTATAAGTAATTTTTTGAAAAAATATGAGAAATCCTTTGTAAAAATTAATTGATTAAATCAACTATTTTAATAGTAACAAAGATTACATAAATTCTAACTTATATAAGTTTTTTCCTTAAATACATTCTGCATTTAAGATAAAAAATATCAAAAAATTAAAGCTTGTAACTTTGTTATAATATTTTAAATTTACAAATATTTGTAGTATTGACAAACTCAAATTAGCTTAGATTAAACTATGACTTTAGAGACTTTATTTATACTAATAAAACTTGCATTATTATTTTATAATGCTTAACATAATTTAACATAAGTCAATAAATTTTACCACTAAGTATTATAAAATATTAAAAATTATCACAATAAAGGTTGTAATCATGATCGATATTTATCCTTATATACTAATAATACATTTATTTTGTGCTATATTTTTTATAGGATTTTTATTTACCGATGTATTCTTATTAAGAAAATTAAATTTGGATATAAAAAATACAATTAAAATAATGCCACCTATTGTATTGATTTTATTTCTTAGCGGTTTATATTTAGCTCATTTTCACTTAAATTTATTAAATTGGATATTTATTTGCAAAATATTCTTTGCTTTTTGTATTTTTATATTAATACTATTTTCTCTTTTTTATAAAATAATCTTAAAAAAACAAAATCCTTTTCATGCATATATTCATCCTATTGTATTTATTTTTACTATAATTATTGTAATATGTGCAAAATTAATGTTTTATATTGTTATTTGATTTTCAAATAAACACCACATTCAAGATGATTTGTGTTTGCAAATTGATCAAAAAATGCAAATTTGGATATTTTATGAGTTTTGCATAATTTCTCAAGGTTTTCTTTTAAAGTGATAGGATTGCACGATATATAAATGATATTTTCATAATTTTTAATAAGTTCAATCACACTTAAATCAAGTCCTGCTCTTGGAGGATCAACTAAGACATGAGATATTTTAAAACCATCTAAATCTATGTCTTTTAAGCGATTAAATTCCCTTTCTTTTTTCAATGCTTGACTTAACTCTTCACTAGAAAGCCTTGTAAAAGTTATATTTTCAATAGAATTTAAAACGCAATTTTTTAAAGCAAACTCAATATTTTTCTTAGAAATTTCAGTTGCTAAAACTTTTTTAAAATTTCTTGCTAAAGCTATAGTAAAATTTCCATAACCACAATAAAGCTCTAATAAATCTTGCTTAAAATCACTCTCTACACAAGATACAACCCATTCGATCATCTTTTCATTAATAAAAGTATTGGGTTGGATAAAACAATCATTATTAAACTCATATGAAAATTCATTTGTATTGATGTTTAAAATTTGTCTTAAATTTTCTCCATTAAATACAAGTTTTTTACCCCTACTTCTTGCTATGAGCTTGAGATTTAATTTTTCTGCTAATTCTTGTAAATCTTGTGTGATTAGCTCTATATTTTTATGGAAAAGTAAAGTTATACTTAAATCTAATTTTGTAGCTAAAAACTCTACTCCAAAAAGCTTTTCTTTTAAATTTTCATTTAGATTATTTAATAAAATAGGCATATATTTTTGAATTTTTTCATCTGCTATATCAAAATTTTCAATAGGAATTTTTTTCTTATTTTCAAACATTGCATAAGAAATTTTCCCATTTTCATGATGATATATAGAAAATTCCGCCCTAGTTCTATAAGCTTTTAAAGGTGATTTAAAGCACTGAATTTCTCCATCATATAAAGAAGAAAACAATGCTTTGTTTAAAGCAATTTTTTCTTCAAAATACATTTACGCATCTACCTTTTTGCCAACCACAAAAAGTAAAGCTATCATAGCTAAGATTCCAAAAACAAGTCCTAACCATACATTAAGTCCTAATGCTACCGGTAAATAACCACAAAGTATACTAATAGCACAAACACTCAAAGCATAAGGCATTTGTGTACTAACATGAGCTAAAAGATCACACTTACTTCCCATAGATGAAAGTATAGTTGTATCAGAAATTGGTGAGCAATGATCTCCAAAAATAGCTCCTGTTAAAACCCCTGAAATATTAATAATCATATATTGGTGCAACTCTGCTCCGCTTAATTCATTATGAACCCCAACAGCCATAGCTAAAGGAATAGCCAAAGGCATTAAAATACCCATAGTTCCATAACTAGTTCCCGTTGAAAAAGAAATAATAGAAGCAAAAATAAAAATTGCTGTAGGAAGCAAATAAAGAGGTGTTTTATCTGAAAATAAGTCAATTAAATATTTAGAAGTTCCCAAATCTTTAATCACAGAAGCTAATGACCATGCACAAAGTAAAATAATCACAGTCATAATCATAGTTCTCCAGCCATGAGTCCAAACCGCAATAGCTTCTTTTAAAGTAAATATTTTTCTATACATTCCCAAAATAATAGCTACTATAGTAGCTAAAAGTGCTGCTTGAAATAATACAACTGAAGCATCAGCTGCGCCAAAAGTCTCTCTAAAAGCAAATAAACTAAGCGGTGCTGCATCAATTTGTGCTTTAACACTCACATCATCTAAGGCATTATAACCACTAAAATAAAAACCTATAAATGAAAACACAATCAAGATAGCTAAAGGTATAATAGCATTAGAAGCTTGCAATTTTACATGCTCTTTTGGCTCTAAGACCTTATCTTCTATATTATCAATTTGTTCATGACCATGAGAAAATTTACCCGCTCTAGCTCTAAGCTCAGCTTTTAACATAGGTCCAAATTCCCTACCTGTATAAATAGTCAAAACAACAAAAATCAACATAAAAAGATTATAAAATCTATAAGGTAAGGTTTGTACAAAGATTTCAAAAGCGTTAATTTCTTCTTTTACTACACCTAAATGTGCAAAAGTTGCATTATCAATTAGATCATATCCGCTGCGAATTAAAGAAATTTCAAGTCCTATCCAAGTAGAAATGATAGCAAGACCGGTAATTGGTGCTGCAGTTGCATCCATTATAAAAGCAAGCTTTTCACGGCTTACTCTAAATTTATCTGTTACCGGACGCATGATAGGACCTACGATTAATGAATTGGCATAATCATCAAAGAAAATAAAAATTCCCATGCACCAAGTAGCAAATTGTGAGCTTTTTGCTTGTTTAGCTTTAGTAGAAAGCCAAATAGCTACTGCTTTTGTCCCCCCTGTTTTGGTAATAAGAGCTACAACACCACCTATAGTTAAAACTTGCAATAAAATTCCTGCATTACCCGGACTTGCCATGGCATTTACCACTTTGGAAATAAAGCCTGTAAAAGAAGCAATGATAGCATGGTAAATACTATTTTCAATAAGTCCTAACATAAAAGTACCACTTAATGCACCAATAAATAACGAAAGTACTACATCTTTAGTAACAAAAGCTAAAATAATAGCTATCACCGGTGGTAAAAGCGTCCAAGCTCCAAAAAGTTCTGCATTTGCTTGTGTATCAGCAAATAACAACAAAGGAGCTAATAATAAATAAAAAATTTTCATAATTATCCTTAAGTTTTTATATTTTTTCGCTAAAAGTTCCCGCCCATGTTTGAGTCACAGGCATAAGCTCTATTTCATTAATATTAATATGCTCAGGTAAGCTAATGATAAAAGTAATAATTTTTGCTATATCTTCAGCTTTGATATATTTAGTATTTTCATAAACCTCATCAGCTTTTTTAATATCACCTTTAAATCTCACTTCACTAAATTCAGTTTTACAAAGCCCTGGAGCAATATTTGTTACTTTTATATTGCTTCCGCGCAAATCCGTTCTTAAAGCTTTAGAAAATTGTGCCACAAAAGCTTTCGTACCACAATAAACATTACCTCCATAATAAGGTACATTAGCTGCAATTGAGCCAAGATTAATTATGTGGGCATTTTTTACTTTTCTAAGTAAAGGTAAAGCAGCTCTTGCTACATATAAAAAGCCTTTGATATTAGTATCTACCATGGCTTCAATATCTTCAATATCCAAAGAATCAAATTCATTTAAACCTAAAGCAAGACCTGCGTTGTTAATAAGCAAAGAAATATTGCCAAAATCTTGAGGTAAATTTTCAATTGATGCAAAAACTGCTTGTTTATCTCTAACATCAAGTTCTATGGGATAAATTTTATCCCCATAAAGCTCTTGTAGTTTTTCTAATCTATCTTTGCGTCTTGCTATAGCTATAACTTTATAATCAAGTTCTATTAAAGCTTTTAAACTCTCTAGTCCAAAACCTGAACTTACTCCAGTTATTAAAGCAGTTTTCATGGTTGTGTCTCTTCATATAGCATCAAATTCTCATTTTCCTTTAAACCAAGTTTTTTTAGATATTTAATATTTTGTTCTTTTTTTGCAATTATGGCAAAATCAAGAGCGTTAAATCCCAAATCATCAATTTCTTTATAATTTGCTTTGTAATCTATAAGCAACTTAAGCATTTTTACATCTGCATAGTTTGCTCCATGCATAAAAATATTTTTAGAAGTATGCTCAAGTGCACATAAAGTAATGAAATATGGCGTATTACTTCCCATACTAGCAATAGAAAGTTTTTCATTATCGTTAATGTATTTTTGATTTACATTAGCTCCATTTTCTAACAAAACTTTTGCAACCTTATAATTGTTGTATTCAACTGCATAAAACAAAGGTGTTTTTCCAAAAGAATTTCTATAATCAATAATAGCCCCATTTTCTAATAAAAGCTTGACATTATCTGCACTATCTAATGCAAAAAACAAAGCAGACTCATAACCTTCATTTATTTTTACACCTAATTTTATAAACTCACTTATAATTTGACTTTCTCTATTGTTTAACAAAGCAGATTTAAAACCATTATTTAATTCTAAATTGCTAATTTTTTTAGAATAAATATATTCTTTTATTTGTTCTAAAGAGTTGTTTTTATTAGCCACAAATTTTTCAAAGTCCGAAATATCTTTAAAGATTTTAGTCTCGCCAACTGCCCAATTTAAAAATTCATTCAAAGCATTACTAGCAAAGTAAATAGCACTTGCTTTATCTAGATTAAATTCGTTTTGAAAATATTTTGTTAAAGGATTAATCGCATTATTATACTCTTTCCAAAATTCCTTAAAGAGCTTAAAATTTCCTATACTTTGATAAGCCCAAAATCTAAAATAAGCTTTTAATTTTGCAAATTTTTCTTCAAGTATTATAGGATCTTGTAAAGTTTTTTGATAAACTTGCGGATCAAGCGCAATTTCTAATAATTTAAAATCAAATTTTCTCAAATCGCTAAAATATTCCCCTCCCATACAGGCACTATTACTTCCTCTAATTTCATTAGCAAGCTCATATAATCTTTTTGTAATTTGATTATTTTTTAAAGAAAAATCGCAATTTAAATCTACTTGAGCAAAATCTTGAGAAACTTGTGGTTTAAACTCTTTAAAAAAATCCATCTTATTTTCTTTGACATACCCGCAAGTGTAATCTAAAGCTAATGCATTTAAACTTATAATCAAACTAAATAATAAAATCCTCAAATATTTTCCTTTGATATAAATTAAATCACTATTTTAACTAAATTTTTGCTTTAATAACAATTAATTAATTTAAAATTCATACAATGATTATTTTAAAATGAGGAAAAAATGTATCAAAGTTTTTACAAAGCTAGTTTTGCTTATATTCTTTTGCAGAGTAATGAAAATAAACTTATCAATGTTGATTTTATAACATATAAGCCCAATTTTAGCAAAGATAAACACATTATTTTAGAACAAGCCTTAGAAGAACTAGACCTTTATTTTAATAAAAAACTTTTTTTCTTTAATACACCCCTAGCTCTTCAGGGGAGCGAATTTGAGCAAAAAGTATATAAAGCTTTAATTAAAATTCCCTATGGACAAACTAAAACATATCAAGAAATTGCTTCTTTTATCAATCATCCAAAAGCTTTTAGAGCGGTAGGTAATGCAAATTCTAAAAACAAACTTGCAATTTTTATACCTTGTCATAGAGTGGTAGCTAAAAATCACTTAGGCGGATACAATGGTGGTTTATTTATCAAAGAAGCTTTACTTAAATTAGAAGGTGTGCTTTAAAATGCCAAGTTTATTACTAGCAAGTTTTATTTGGGCTTTTTCTTTTCCATTAATTGGGCATTTTATAACCTTAGAAATGGATAGTTTTTTTGCTGCATTTGCAAAAGTTTTTTTGTCTTTATTAGTATTTTTACCTTTTTTAAATTTTAAGCTGAATTTGCATTTAAAACTAAAACTCATAAGCATTGGAGCTTTACAACTTGGTGTGATGAATTTATTTTATTATCATTCTTTTTTATATTTAAGTGTAAGCGAAGTGGCACTTTTTACGATTTTTACACCTTTTTATGTTGTACTTTTTTATGGGCTTTTTTCAAAAAATCTTAGATATTTATATTTTATAAGTATTTTTATATGTATTGTAGGTGCTTTTGTAGTTAAATTTGATAATATTAACTCTAATTTTTTATATGGCTTTTTACTTATTCAAGGAGCTAATTTAGTATTTGGCGCTGGACAAAGTTTTTATAAAATTTTATTAGAAAAAAATACAAATTTAAATCAAAAAGAAGCTTTCGCTTATTTTTATTTAGGCGCAACCAGTATAACCTTACCTGCTTTTTTATTTTTTGGAGATTATAATAATTTACCATCCAATTTAAGTTCTTGGATAGCTTTGATTTATCTTGGGACTATTGCTTCAGGATTTGGATATTTTTTATGGAACAAAGGCTCCACTGAAGTAGATAGCGGGGTTTTAGCTTTGATGAATAATGCCATTATACCTATAAGTATTTTTATCAATATGAGTATTTTTGGAGTAGATGTAGAGCTACTACCTTTTTGCATAGGGACCTTGATCATTCTTTTTTCATTTTTTATACATAGAAAAATCATGCATTATTATAATAAGAAATCTTACTCAAATACAAACCACTAGCAGGAGCTAAAAATCTACAATGAGCTTTTTTGGCATTGATTTGATCTAAAAGCTCATTTTTGCTCATTTTTCCTTCTAATACTTTTAAAATACTTGCCATCATCATTCTAATTTGAGATCTTAAAAAACCATTTGCTTCAAAATAAAACACAGTGTAATTTTTATAAGCATAAACTCTAGTTTTATACATTTTTCTTATACTTGTTTTATTATCAGAGCCTTCTTTTTGAAAGAGTTTAAAATCATGCTCTCCTTCAAATAAAAAAGCAATTTCCTTGGCTAATTTAATATTTATTTTTGGATAAAAATGCACATATGAGGCTAAAAAAGGATTATATTTTTCATGACTTATAATATAGCGATATGCTCTTTTTTGCACATCAAAACGCACTTGGAAATTTTCTTGCATTCTTTGGATATGCTTTATATGTATAAATGGGTGTGCAAAATGATTGATTTTATTTTTTAAATATACAAAATCTTTAAAATGTTCTCCTGCTTTTACACAAGCAACTGCATTAAATGCATGCACACCTTTATCAGTTCTTGAAGCAAATAAAGGTTTTTCATAAATACCCAAATGCGACAAGGCCTGCGCTAAGGTATCTTGGACACTAAGCTTATGTGGTTGGGTGGCTGAACCTTGAAATTTAGAACCATCATAAGAAAAAGTTAATTTTAAAAGCATTAATACTTACTTGCAATTTTTGCTTTAAAATAAAACAAAGAAGTAATTAAAAAGCTTGAAAAAATCACAGCGATAGCTACAAAAGGAGGATTATAAAAACTAATCAAAAGCGTAAAATAGGCAAAAATAATCACAAAAATTCCAAAATAAGCAAAACCTTTTTCATAACGATAAGTTACTATACCAAAAGAGAGTGCAAAAAGCACACTAGCTAAAGGAAATAAAGCTATAAGAATATAAATAACAAATTCTTTTACTTTTTCTTTATTGCTTGTTACATCAGACCAATACCCATAAAAACTTTGAGTATTTAATTCTTTAGAAGAAAGTTTGCTTTTAATTAATAAATTTTTAAAACTAGAAATATGCCAATCTTCTTCTTTAATCTCATAAGCTTTTCCTTCATCTAGCTTAAAAGTAATAACCCCATCATTTGTTTCTAACTTTCCTTCTTTAGCTAAAATCACTTGTTCTTTATCTTGTGGGTTTTTCTTTGGATGATACATTATGATATTTTTATAAGTTTCATCAGAATTTTTGGCATCGATAAAAACAAGCCATTCTCCATATCTTTGTCCAAATTCCCCTGTTTTTATACTTACTTTAGCACTAATTTTTTTATAATCTACAAAATTATCAAAAAGTTCAAAAGATATAGGTATAAAAACCAAGACCACCACAAGCATAAAAGCACTTACTAAAGCTGCAATTTTTGCAAAAAAACTTGCTATCATGCTTGGAGCTATACTCAAAGCAAACAACACTGTGCTTTCATTTTCTCTAGAAAGCCTATAAAAGGCCAAAGTCAAAGCTATGAAAAAAGATATGGGTAGAGTAAAAATTAATATCTTTGGTAAAAGAAAAATATATAATTTGATTAATTCAAAAAAAGTAATTTCAATATAAGCAGTAATTTTAGCAAGTTGTATAAAAAAAATAATCGAAACAATAATAAATAAAGTAAAAAATAAAGATAACATTGTACTTAAAAACTGATTAAGCAAATACTTATAAACTAGTTTCATAATATACTTTCTACACTTAGATTAATCAAAATTCCACAAAATAAAAAAGGAATCATAGGCATTTGATAATCTTTCTTGGCTATTTTTATAAACATCAAAAGACTTAAAAAACTTGCAATAAATAAAATCAAAAAGCCTTTTTCATAGCCAAAAATTCCAAAAATCAAAGCTATTATTATAACATCACCTTCCCCTAAACTTTCTAAAATTTCATCTCTTTTTTTAAAATTTTTAATAAAATTAATCACACTTTTTAGTATAAAAATTAACCCCGCTCCAAAACACACTCTAAATAAAAAGCTATCTTGAAAATCCTCTAAATTTAAACCATTTTGCAAAAAATCAAAACAAAAAGCTAAAATAAATAAAATCCAAAGCCATAGCTCACTCACTGCTTTTAGATAATAATCCATCCAAGAAAGTGCTAATAATACAGCTAGCATACAAGCAAAAATTAAAATTTGAAAAACATCTTCGATTAAATAAAAAGCAAAGACAAACAAACACGCACAAATAAATTCATTAAAAGGATAAATCAAAGAAATTTTTTCTTTACAAAAAGCACATTTGCCTTTTAAAAATACAAAAGATAACAAAGGAAAAAGATGATAAAATTTCAAAGTTTTAAAACACTTAGGGCATTTTGATCTTGGGCTTATTATGCTTTCTTTATTAATCGTTCTTAAAATCAAAACATTGACAAAAGAACCCACACAAAGCCCTAGTAATAAAAATAAAAATATCATTTACCAAAGGTTCTTTTGCGTTTTTTAAACTCAGTAATGATATTTGTGATTTCTTTTTTAGTAAGTGCAGGAAATAAGGTTTGACTAAAATAAATTTCTGCATAACTTGATTGCCATAATAAAAAATTTGAAATTCTTTTAGCGCTCCCTACCCTTAAAAACAAATCCACATCTTCACTTAAGTCAAGATTTGCTTGTATATTTGCTTCATTAATTTCAAGATTTTTTTCAATCACCTTTTTAACCGCTCTAACTATTTCATCCTTGCTTCCATAAGAAATAGCTAAATTTACACATAATCTTGTGTGGTTTTTAGTTTGTTCTTGAAAATTTTGTATTTTTTTCAAGGTTAATTCATCTAAAAGACTTAAATTTCCTATAGCTTTAAAACGCACTTCATTAGCTATAAATTTATTTAAAGATTCATCAAGATATTTATTTAATAGTTTAAAAAGAAACTCCACTTCTTCTTTTGGTCTTTGCCAATTTTCTGTACTAAAAGCATAAAGGGTTAGATTTTGAATTTTTTCATCTATACATACTTCTATAATTTTTTCAACAACTTTAGCACCTTGACTATAGCCAATTTTTTCTAAAAGTCCATTTTTTCTAGCCCATCTTCTATTGCCATCCATTACTACAGCAAGATGCTTTAACTCATTCATTCTATCCCTTTATATCCATCAATCTTTTAAAAACAAACATAGGATTGAGCGTATTAACTACTTCAAATTTAAAATACTCGTTTAAAAAATGTGCTACTTTGGCAAAAGGTGTTTGTATGCGTGTGATTTTACCATTATCAATTATAATTTTTAAAGCACCAAAAATTTCAAAATACAAATACACCTCTAAAATATTTCCATTTTTCTTAGCTTCAAATAAAGCTCTATTTCCCTCATAAACAAAAGGTATATGATAAATTCCTTCAAAAAACGCAAAAAACATTTCCTTATAAATTTCAAACTCATATGCGCTTTTGCTTTCCATAAGTCTTTGGATAATGAATTTTTTATACCAAGCTTTTTCATCACCTTCTTGTAAAAGCTTTTCTATAAGTTCAGTCCCTTCTTCAAAAAGTCTAATTTTAGGCTTTTTCAAAAGATTTTTAAAAGAAATCACGCCTTTATCTTCATAAACTTCAGCTAAATACTCCTCCCCTACTTCAAGCTCTATCAAACTTTTTGTTTCAAGCTTTTTAGTGTTTAAAAGCAATACATAGCGATTATATGCGCGTTTTTCTAAAATTTGCATTCTTACAGGTAAGGTTGAGTTGATGATATTCACCAAAGTTTCCTTAATTCTTGTGCTAAAATAAAACCAAGTTTTTCTTTGCTTTGTTTGGAACTTTGAGAGATGCTATTTTTAGTGATAAAACAAATGCTATTTTCATCACTTCCAAAGTTCATTTGCTCATTTAAGACATTTAAACACACCATATCTAAATTTTTACTAACTAAAGATTTTTTAGCATTTTCTAAAGCATTTTGCTCATCAAATTCCATTTTAAAGCCTATTTTTTTGCCTTTAAAATCTAAATTTTTTAAGATATCCTCATTAAGCTTTAATTTTAAATCAAGTCCGTTTAAATGCTCATTTTTCTTAATCTTACCCTTATAAGCCTCAAGAGTAAAATCACTCACAGCAGCAGCCATAATTAAAGCATCAAAATCTTTGTATTTTTGCAATTTTTCTTTTAGTTTTAAAGAAGATTCAAATTTTTCTAATTTATAAGGTGTTTTAAACTCTACTGAGCTAACTAACACTACTTTAGCACCTAAAAAATACAAGGCATCAGCAACCGCCTTTGCCATTTTTCCACTTGAAAAATTACTAATACATCTTACATCATCAATTTTTTCTTTAGTGCCACCACCACTTACAATAAAACTTTTATCTTTAAAAAAATCTTCTTGCATTAGACTTCTTTTTAAAGCATTTATAATACTATCAAGCTCAGCCAAAGCTCCTAATCCTTCATCTTTACAAGCTAGAGTTTTAACTATAGGATCAATGATAATACAACCTTGCTCTTTTAAATTTTTTAAAGAATTTTGAGTGCTAAAATGTAAATACATGTTTGTATTTGCAGCGGGTGCGATTAAAAATGGTTTATTTTTATCTACTGCTATTAAAGTTTGAATAAATAAATTATCTGCTATACCATAGTTTAATTTATTAATAGAATTTATACTAGCAGGCGCAAAAAGTACACAATCGCAAGTCTTGCTAAAAGCTATATGATTATTAGTATTTTGCCAACTTTCATTATCTTCACATAAAACTTCATCCGCTAAAGCTTCAAAGCTAAGCTTAGTGCCAAATTTTAAAACTCCCAAACTTAGTAAAACTTTAACCCTAAAACCTTCTTTTTTTAATAAAGAAATAAGCTCATAAGCTTTATAAAAGGCTATGCTTCCACTTACTGCTAGTAAGATTGTTTTCATTTTTTACCTAGTTTTTTATAGTAAAAATCTTCTATAATTTGCGTCTTTGCTCTATTAATATACAAAGAGCCTTTTTCTACATCCTTACACACAGTGCTTCCTGCTGCGATGATTACCTCATCTTTTATCTCAACCGGAGCGATAAATTGCGTATCTGAACCCACAAAAACATTTTTACCTATTTTGGTCTTATGCTTTTTAACCCCATCATAATTACAAGTGATAGTACCACAACCTATATTAGTTCCCTCATCTATCTCACAATCCCCTAAATAACTCAAATGCCCTGCTTTAACTCCATTCAATAAAGCATTTTTACATTCTACGAAATTTCCTATATGGGTATTTTTAAGCTGGCATTTTGGACGCAAATGCGCTAAAGGCCCTACATCGCTATTTTCTACTATACTATCTTCAATCACACTTGAACTTTTGATGATAGAATTAATGATTTTTGATTTTCCCTCTATACGCACATTTTCATACACTTCACACTCGCCTACAAACTCAACTTCATCTGAAATAAAAGTCGTCGCAGGCATATGAAAAATCACTCCTTGCTTCATCCATTCTTTTTTAATCGCTTCTTGCATAAGATCTTGAGCTAAGCAAAGCTCAATTTTATCATTTACCCCCATAAAATCTTGCTCATTTACAAACACTGCATCGATTTCATAGCCCTTTTCTTTTGCTAAATAAACCGCATCGGTTAAATAATATTCTTTGGCTTTATTATCATTTTTTATCAAAGGCAATACTTCTTTTAAAATTTGTGCTTTTATAGCATAAACACCGCTATTGCAAATGTTTATAGCAAGTTCTTCTTTGCTTGCATCTTTTGTTTCTACTATTTTTTGAATTTTATTTTCTTTTAATACTATTCTTCCATAACTTTTTGGATCTTTTGCCTCAAAAACTGCCACATTAAAATCACTCTCATTTAAAGCTATTTTTTCTAAATCATCTGCTTTAACTAAAGGCATATCACCACATAAAATCAATACTTTTTCATGCTTACTCTCATAACCCCTTAAAGCCCCTGCAGTACCTGGAAAATTTTGCAAGTCTTGTTCTAAAAAACGTGTATTTGGAAAATGCTCTAAAACAACTTGTTCAACCTTTTCTTTTTGATGAGAAAGCACCACACATACATCATCACTAATTTTATATGCTTGTTTTAAAATATGTAAAATCATTGCTTTTGAGCAAATTTTTTGAAGTACTTTTGGATTTTGTGATTTCATACGCGTGCCAAGTCCAGCAGCCAAAATAAGCACAGAAATTTTCATAATTTACCTTTGTTTTAAAAATTATTGCTTATTTTAACAAGCTAAAGTAAAAATTCTTACTAGTTGTTATTTGTTTTTTACAGATTTTCATTTACTTTAAACTTAAATTTATGGGGGAGGGTATAATGCTTTTTTCAATTTAAATTTACTTCCAAAAAATGAATTTTTTGAAGATACTGATTTGGCTCAATTTACAGATTATAAACTTAGTGTTTCTAATGATGGCAAAAGTCTTTTAATTAGCGGTGGTGCTAATGAAAATGTAAGAGATTTATCAAAAATATTAAAATCTGAAATTGATATTAGAAAAGAAGCTTTAGATAGCTTTAATAATATAAAAGAAGATATTAAAAGAAATGAAAATTTAGAAAATTCTGGATTTGGAACCTACCAAAAACCAGGATATATTGGCGATGATGCTATGCTTGAAGCCATAGCACAAGCAGAAAAAGAACTACAGGACCAAATTAAAAAATTAGAACAACAAATCCAAGATATACAAGATAATGGTGGAAAATTTGATGGTAGTGATTTAGTTGAAAATATAAAAGATGTTAGCTTAGAAAATAAAAATTTAGCTGTAAATATGCTAAATAGTATTTTAGATTCTAAACTTAGCAATGATGCTATCGCAGCACTCACTCTAGATACCACAGGAAAAAATCTAAACACACTTACCACAAATACAAAAGCAAGTGCAAAAGCTATAGTAAATAATGCTCAAAATTCTTCTGTTAATTCATCTATAGGTGTAGCAAATGACCTAGCAATTGGAACAAGAATAGCAAAACTTTCAAATCCTTATCAAGATAAAGCTTTAGTAGAAAAATTTGCTACAACCCATATAGCAGCACTAGCAAGCGATGTTTATAATTATTATGGAAATTCTTCATTTAATAATAGCTTTTGGGGTAATGTTTTTGGTGGTGCAAATATCATAGATGGAGATAGTGGTGCTTTATATGGATTTACACTAGGTGCTGATAGAAAAATCAATGATAATGCTTTGCTTGGTTTTTACTTTACTTATGCTGATTCAACTATCAAAGATGGAGTTATGGAACAAAAATCAGATAACTATCAATTTGGTATTTATTCTTTAATTAATCCAAACGATCAATGGGAAATTAATCTAAGAGCTTACGGGCAAATTTCTCCAACAGATCAAAGTGTTGTAATGTTAAATGATTCTAATAAGGCTGATTTTGATAGTAAATTCTTTGGTTTAAGTGCTAATGCCGGTAGAATTTTTAATCCAAATTCATCATCATTATTCATCAAGCCTTTTGCTGGTATAAATTACTACTACGCACACACTCCAAGTTATAAAGAAAGTGGTATGTTTGCAAAAGATGTTCAAAGTATGACAAATAATTCCATATCTTTAGAACTTGGTGCTGAATTTAGAAAATATATGAGCGAAACATCGTATTTATTTATCACTCCAAAAATAGAACAATATGTAATGAATAATGGAGATGATTATGTAGCTGGATTTGTTGGATCAAATTCAAATTTTATCATCAAAGGTAATGATAAGAAAAAAACTTATGGACAAATCATCATAGGTGGAAATGTAGATATTAGTGAGCAATTTAGCCTAAATGCAGGTGTTGGAGCTAAACAAATACTAGCTGGTAAAACAGATGGTAAAAATGAAACTTATGTAAGTGGTCAAGTAGGTTTTAAATACAAATTCTAAAAAAAATATTTTTTGAGAAACTCCTAAATGCTAGAGTTTTTCACTCTAGCATTTTAAAAATAAACCATTAATTCAATCATATAAATTGCATTTTTAAGAGTAAAATTGCTAAAATAATGCTTTTAATTTTAACCAAGGAAATATTTTGAGGGTTTTACTAGTTTTATTTTTATCAAGCCTAGCTCTTTTTGGCGCTGAAGCAACTATACCAACTGTAAATTTAAGCCTTAGTGCCCCAAATAGCCCTCAACAGCTCGTAACAACTTTAAATATAATTATAGTTTTAACTATACTAGCACTTGCTCCAACTATCATCTTTGTAATGACTTCATTTTTAAGACTTATAGTAGTTTTTTCTTTTCTAAGAACTGCTCTTGGCACACAAACCATGCCTCCAAATACTATCTTAGCGACACTAGCTTTGATTTTAACTTTTTTTATTATGGAACCTGTTGCTACAAAATCATACAATGAAGGCATAAAACCCTATATTGCTGAACAAATAGGCTATGAAGAAGCCTTTGCTAAAGGCGTTAAACCTTTTAAAGATTTCATGTTAAAAAATACCAGAGAAAAAGACTTAGCACTTTTTTATAGGATCAGAAATTTAGAAAATCCAAAAACCATAGATGATGTTCCTTTAACGGTTTTAGTGCCTGCTTTTATGATAAGTGAACTCAAAACTGCTTTTGAAATAGGCTTTTTGCTTTTCTTGCCATTTTTAGTTATTGATATGGTAGTAAGCTCAGTGCTAATGGCTATGGGTATGATGATGTTACCACCTGTTATGATTTCCATGCCTTTTAAATTGCTTATTTTTGTTTTGGTAGATGGATGGAATTTGCTTATACAAAATCTCGTCAAAAGCTTTTTAACTTAGCAATTTAGAGCAAAAATATGTGTATTATTAGCTTTATTTGTATTTTTCTAAATCAAAGATTTTAAATGGCATTTGCTATATTTGGAAAATACCTTTATGATGATCTTGTCTTCACTCTTAAAGCTCACACTCAAAAAGAAAGTAAAAAAGCTTTTAAAATCATAGAAAAATATAAAAATCAATATTATTTTTTAGGCTATATTCAATATGAATTCTATAAATATCTAGAAGATAAAAATTATAAAAGCAAAGAGCCTTTTTTATATTTTTTTGCTTTTAAATCAAAAAAAATCTTTACAAACGAAGAAAAAAATTTAGACTTTTATCCAAGTTTTTCATCCAATTTAAACCAAGAAAAGTATTTTGAAAACTTTGACAAAGTCAAAGAAGCCATAGCTAAAGGTCAAAGTTATCAAGTTAATCTTACTCAAGAACTACATTTACAATCAAATCTTAATGTGTATGAGAGTTTTTTAAGCCTTTATCCTAAGCAAAATACACCCTATAAAGCTTATATGAAAAATGAATTTTTAGAATTGGCTTCATTTTCACCTGAACTTTTTTTTAAAATCAAAAATAAAAAAATCATCACAAAACCCATGAAAGGCACAATCAAACGCTCAAATAATCCAAAAGAAGATGAAAGTCTAAAAAACTTTTTAAAATGCGATGAAAAAACTATTAGTGAAAATGTAATGATAGTTGATTTATTACGCAATGATATTTCAAAACTCATCAAAAAACATTCTTTAAAATGCGAACTTTTTAAGGTTAAAACCTACCCTACCTTACACCAACTCATTTCAAAAATAAGTGGGAAATTAAAACAAGAAAATGATTATTTTAAAATTTTCAAAGCCCTTTTTCCATGTGGATCTATCACAGGTGCACCCAAAATAGAAACTATTAAACTCATAGAAAATTTAGAGCAAAGGAAACGCGGGATTTATTGTGGAGCGATAGGCTTAATCCATAAAGATAAAGCAAAATTTAGCGTAGCCATACGCACTTTAGAGAAAAAAAATAATGATGATTTTTTAAGATATGGTGTAGGAAGCGGACTTGTGTGGGACTCACAAAAACAAGATGAATTTGAAGAATTAAAACTAAAAAGTAAAATTTTAAAACCTAACTTTTATTTATTTGAAACAATGTATTATAAAAATCATTCTATTTTATTTTTCAAAGAACATTTGACAAGAATTTTAAACTCAGCTAATTTTTTTGGCTTTGATACTCAAAGATTAAAACATGATTTTAAAAATATACTAGAGAGTAAAGATAAAAAATTCCATTTTAAATCTTTACAAAATTTTAACAATTTTGTTTTCAATCATCATCATTTTTTTACAAAAAGTAATTTTACTCAAAAAGGCTCAAAGGCTATTAAATTAAAACTTTTTGAAAATGGCCTCTATGAGTTTGATTTTAGCAATATACAAGAAAATTCAAGCAAAAAACTACTCATAAGTAAAGACATCATAAAAGTAAATCTTTTAACACACCATAAAACTTCTCTGCGTAGTTTATATGAAGCAAATTCTTATCTATGGAAAGAAAATATTTGCTATGACATAGTTTTTTTTGATGAAAAAGGCATACTTTGTGAGGGTTCAAGAAGTAACATTATTATAAATTTAAATGATGAGTATTTTACCCCTTATGCTAAAAACTGCCTAAATGGTATTTATAGACAAACACTCTTAAAACACAAGCTCATCAAAGAAAAAGATATCACTAAAGATGAGCTTTTAAATGCTAAAGAAATTTATGCTATTAATTCTTTAAGAGGCTTAAAAAAGGTATTTTTGTGAAAGTTTTGATTATAGATAATTATGATTCTTTTACCTACACCATAGCCTTTTATTTAAAAGAATTAAACATTGCTTATAAAATTATTAAAAACGATAAATTTAAAAATCCAAAAAAGCTTAAAAAATATGATTTTACCCATCTTCTAATCTCCCCTGGACCAAATTCTCCAAAAAAATCAAAGTTAAGTTTAAAAGCTATAAAATATTTTAAAAAAGATAAAAAAATTCTTGGAATTTGTCTAGGACACCAATGTATAGCACATGTTTTTGGTGGTAAAATTTCTAAACTTCCAAACCCAACTCATGGTAAGGTAAAAACTATAAAATTCAAACCAAACCCACTTTTTAAAAATCTTAAACAAAATTTTAAAATTTGTTTATATCACTCTCTTTATGTTAATCATATAGGTAAAAAATGTGAAATTTTAGCCCATAGTGAAGATAATATCATCATGACTTTAAAACATAAAAAATACGATATTTATGGAGTTCAATTCCACCCTGAAGCCATACTGAGTCAAAATGGCAAAAAGCTACTTAAAAACTTTCTTACTTTGCAATAATCTAATATTTATATTTTTTTTCATTTACTTTAAACTTAAATTTAGGGGGGGGGTATAATGCTTTTTTCAATTTAAATTTACAAGGAGTAATCAAATGAAACTTTCTTATTACACAAGTAAAGTTTTAATGGGAGTTGGTATTAGTGCTTTATTAAGCAATGCTATCTTAGCACAAGAAATTACCATAACAGATGACACTATGAAAAATTATTTTGAAACCAGTGATGGTCAAAATTTCAATCTAAAACAAGAACATACCAATCAAGACTTAACTATAAATCTCACAATGACAGACCTAGCTAATGATATAGTTAATGATGAATATAAAGATCTCTCAAGAGTAAATATTAACTTAAATTCTAATAATCTTAGTTTTAAAAATACCTCCGAAGGTGCTAGTTATGTAACAAACTATACCATTAATGCTAAAAAAAACTGAGGCAACAGATGTGATATTTCAAAGCTTAGATGGAAAATCCATCGTAAATGGAGATTTTAGCATAAAAGGTTCATCTAATCCTGCAGAGGGTATTTTAGATGATATAAAATCTTCAGCTATTTTAATCGCTGATGGGCATGGCCTACAAGGCTCTCTTGAAGTAAATGGAAATTTTACAGCAGATAAATCTACTCTATTTACCATAGGTGGTAATAAAAGTCAAAACCACATACAAGTAAATGGTAAAGCAAATATCACAAATTCAAACTTTTCCATAGGAACAACAAGTTTTGGTGATTTAGCTTTAAATAATTATGTTTTTATGAGTGCAAGTGAAGGGTTTAATGAAGATATAACAAGCTCAAACAAAGCTAGTGTAAACATAAGTAAAAATTTTGAAAGCATTGTTGGTATGAGCAACAAAGACTTAGGACTTGATTATGAAGTTGTAAGAGCTATGGATGTAAAAGATTTTGTTGAATATGAACTTTCTACAAAAGATAATAAGCTTTTAATTAGTGGTGGTGCAAATGAAAATGTAAATAACAATAAGATGATTCTAGAAAGCGATAAAAAATATCTAGAATTAATTAAAACTGATTTAGAAGATGCCAAAGATGATGAAGGTGTTAATATAGAAAAAATTGATAAAGCTATTGCAAAAATTAATGAGCAAATAAAACAAATTCAAGATATGATTAGCAATGCTGGAAGTGGAATAATCTCTAATGATGATTACATTAAAAACGATTCTAGTGTTTCAGCTTCTAACAAAGACTTTGTTTCTAAAATTTTAGATGGACTTAAAATTGGTGGAGATTTAAATGCAATAGGTAGTATTAAATTTGATAAAGTCGGGGAACAAGTAGCAAATGATATAAAAGATTCAGCTAAATCTATCTCAAATGTAAATCAAGCCTCATCAGGTATAAACTCAACTATCAATGTATCAAATGATGTATCTATAGGTTCTCGTGTAGCTATGTTAAATAATCCTTATGGAAATTACGCTACAAAATTATCTCAAATAAGATTTGCTACTAATGATTATAGAGGAAATTATATTGATAATTATAATAACAGCATTTGGGGTAATGTAATAGGCGGTGCAAACATCATAGATGGAGATAGTGGTGCTTTATATGGAGCCACTATAGGTATGGATAGAAAAATTAACGATGATGTTATTATTGGTGCTTATTTTACTTATGCAAACGCTGAAATAAAAGATAATCTTTTAACCCAAAAATCAGATAATTTCCAATTTGGTGCTTATTCTAATATCCATATAAGTCCAAAGGTAGAAGTTAATGTTAAGGCTTATGCTCAAATTTCTCCAACAGATCAAGATATTGTAAATAGAGGATTTAACACTACAAATAGTGCTGACTTTAATAGAAAATTCCTTGGTTTGAGTGCTAACATGGGATATATTTTTGATTTTAGTAATAATACCTTATTTATCAAACCTTTTGCCGGAGCAAACTACTACTATGCATATACCCCAAGCTATAAAGAAAATGGAATTGCAGGAAAAGATGTCAATAGCGCTAGTAATAATTCTATTTCTTTAGAACTTGGTGCTGAATTTAGAAAATATATGAGCGAAACATCATATTTATTTATCACTCCAAAAATAGAACAATATGTAATGAATAATGGAGATGATTATGTAGCGAGTTTAAATGGAGTGGCGCTACCTAGCGTAAAAAGCGATGATAAGAAAAAAACTTATGGACAAATCATCATAGGTGGAAATGTAGATATTAGTGAGCAATTTAGCCTAAATGCAGGTGTTGGAGCTAAACAAATACTAGCTGGTAAAACAGATGGTAAAAATGAAACTTATGTAAGTGGTCAAGTAGGTTTTAAATACAAATTCTAAAAAAAATATTTTTTGAGAAACTCCTAAATGCTAGAGTTTTTCACTCTAGCATTTTAAAAACCCTCATACTCTTTAGCTATAAAAACTTCATCATCTTTTACAATTAATGGGCGTTTTATAAGCGTTGGGTTTTGCAAAATCATCACTTTAATTTCATCTTGGTTTAAATTTTGAAGTTTTTCTTTATTTAACCCTAATTTTCTAGCACTCATACCCGCTGTATTTACAAGCTCTAAAACACTCCTTTTGCTAAGCCAAAAATCCAAAGTTTCTTCATCTAGCTTTTTAATGTCTAAAAATTCAAATTCAATTTGCTTAGAATTTAAATAATCCATAGCTTTTTTAACACTATTACAATTTTTAATACCATAAAATTTTAACATCTTCTTGCCTTTTTCACTAAGTCTGCTATGATAAATGCTAATTCTAAAGCTTGGTCAGCATTTAATCTTGGATCACATTGTGTTTCATAGCGTTTAGAAAGTTCTTCTTGAGTGATATTTAAAGAGCCTCCTACACATTCTGTTACATTTTGCCCTGTCATTTCCAAATGTACCCCACCAGGATACACTCCTTCACTCATAGCTATCTCAAAAAACGCACGCACTTCTTGAATAATTTTATCAAATTCTCTTGTTTTAAAATTACCTGATTTAACCGTATTTGCATGCATAGGATCTATGCTATAAAGTATATTAAACCCTTCTTGTTTTAACTCTTTAAATAATTTTGGCAAGGCATTTTCTATCTTATCACATCCCATACGGATGATGAAATTTAATCTTCCTGCTTCATTATGCGGATTTAAAATACTTACTAGCTTTTTTATTTCATCTAAATCATAATTAGCACTAAGCTTAACACCGAGTGGATTTTTTACTCCACTTAAAAAATGCACATGTGCTTCATCTGCTTTTCTAGTACGCTCACCTATCCAAAGCATATGTGCTGAACAATCATAAATTTCCCCGCTTAAACTATCTACTCTAGTTAAAGCTTCTTCATAAGGCAAAAGCAAGGCTTCATGAGAAGTATAAAAGGCTGTTTGAGAAAGATTTGGGGTATCAGTGATACCACAAGCTTGCATAAAAGCTAAAGCTTGAGTGATTTTTTCACTAAGTTCATTATATTTTTTCCCAAGCTCTGCTTTTTTTAAAAAACCCAAATTCCACTTATGCACTACTCTTAAATCTGCTAAACCACCTCTTGAAAAAGCTCTTAATAAATTTAAAGTTGTAGCACTTTGATAATACGCTTCTAGCATTCTTTTAGGATCGGCTATTCTTGATTTTTCATTAAATTCAAAACCATTAATAATATCCCCACGATAACTTGGAAGTGTTACTCCATCTACTTCTTCAAAATCACTACTTCTTGGCTTTGCAAATTGTCCTGCAACACGCCCTACTTTAACGATAGGACAAGATCCTGCAAAAGTAAGCACTATGGCCATTTGAAGCATAACTTTAAACATATCTCTTATATTATCAGCACCAAAATTTACAAAACTCTCTGCGCAATCTCCTCCTTGGAGTAAAAATGCTTGAGAATTTACAACATTAGCAAGAGATTTTTTTAACTTATCTACCTCACCTGCAAAAACAAGTGGTGGTAATTTTTCTAATTTTTTAACAACATCTTGTAGTTCATTTTCATCAGGATATTGCGGCTGTTGCTGAATTTTATAATTTTTCCAAGAATCTTTAGTCCATTTCATAGCTTAACTTCCTAATTTTAAGTAAGCTAAAATTATACAAAATGAGACTTAAATTAAGATTTCAAAACACTCTCAACGCGTTCAAGGCTATCTTGTTTATATAGAGTTAAACGCACTATAGAATCTTCTAGTGCTAAAAGATTATGAATTTCATTAGCTTTTAAACTAATGCTATCTAAAGATTTAAGTAGAATTTGCTGATTTAAAACTCCAAAATCAATAGAGCCTTTTAATACTTGTATAGTAATATCAAAAGGTGCTTTATGATCTTTCATAAAGCTATCCTTTGACATATTTATGCATATTTCCTTAGCATAAGCATTTTCTATTTTTTTAGATATATTTATGCCATTTTCAATTTCTTGTTCCCAAGAAATTACTTCATGCATTTGAGTTCTAAATTTCATTTTATTTTTTAAGTTCTTTAATACGAGCAGCCTTACCTCTTCTATCTCTTAAATAGAATAATCTAGCACGGCGTACACGACCTCTTCTTAATACTGTAATACTTTCTAAACTTTCACTATAAATAGGGAAAATTCTTTCAACACCTACATTATTAGCGCCTATTTTACGCACAATGAAAGTTTCATCTACACCATTTCCTCTACGCGCTATACAAATACCTTCAAAATTTTGAATTCTTGTTTTATCGCCTTCTTTAATGCGAATAGCAAGTCTTAAAGTATCTCCAGCACGAAATTCTGGAACATTTTTACCTTCAATTTGTTTTTGCTCAAATTGCTCAATGTATTTATTTTTCATAACGATATTCCTTAAAATTTGCGTTCATGCTTTTGATACAAATCAGGACGAAAATATTTCGTTTTGCAAGACGCCAAAGTAGTTTTTAAAGCTGTAATTTTAGCGTGATTTCCCTTTAAAAACTCTGAAGGAACATAAAATTTTTTATTTTCCTTTTCAAAAACAAATGGCTTAGAAAATGATGGTGCTTCTAATAAATCATTTTCAAAACTTTCTTCACTTAAACTTTCACTATTTCCAAGAACATCTTGAATATTTCTACTAATAGCATCACACATCACCAAAGATGCTAACTCTCCACCTGTAAGTATAAAATCTCCTATAGAAAACACTTCATTAGCAAATTCTTCCACAATACGCTCATCTAAACCCTCATATCTACTACATACAAAACAAATATGCTCTTTGACGCTTAATCTTTTAGCATCTATTTGCTTAAAAGTTTTAGCACATGGTAAAAGAAAAATAAAATGCGTATTTTTATCTTGGCTTTTAATATGCGTTAAACAATCATATAAAGGCTGAGCTTGTAATAAAAGTCCCGCACCACCGCCTATTTTATAATCATCTACTTTTAGATGTTTATTTGTAGTAAAATTTCTAGGATTAACAAAATCAAATTCTAAAATTCCTTTTTCTTTTGCCCTTGCCAAAATAGAAGCTTTAAAATAAGGCTCAATAAGCTCTGGGAATAAACTTACAAAAGTATATTTCATGAATTTTCTAAAATATCTAAAGCAGATTGTGTGAATATTTTTTTATTTTCTATATCAACTTTTTGAATATATTTATCAACATAAGGAATATAAAAGTTTTTAACCTTTGTCTGTAGTTTTTCATCGCATTTTATACAGAATAAAAATCCAGCTCCATTTTCTAAAATATCTTCAACTACACCTAATTTTTGTTTATTTTCAAAAATTTCACAGCCTATAATATCAAAATAAAAATACTCATCTTTTTTTAACTTACAAGTTTCTTTTGTAGTTTTTATGCTTTGAAATAGTGTAATATTAGTTAGTTTTTTTGCAGATTCTAAATTCTCAAAATCTTCAAATAAAACCAAAGATCTTGTTTTATCGAAAGCTTTTATGGTGTAAATTTTTTGATTACCATCAAAAAATTTAGCACCTGCTTTAAACTGCTCATAAAAATCACTTAAATTATGTAATTTTACATAACCTTTCAAACCAACACTTTTCCCAAGTTTAGCAACTTGGACCAAATCATTCTTCAATAGCTTTTACCGTTATACGATATGAAGTTGCATCTTTAACTTTATAAGCCATAATAACTGTTTTTATTGCGTTGATTAATTTCCCATTTTTTCCGATCAACTTACCAGTATCAGTCGGATCAACATAAATGATAATTTCAGCAAAATTGTTTTCTAAATTTTGTTTTTGTATATCAACTTTTTCAGGAAAATCAACAATTAATTTTGCGTATTCTCTTAAAAAATTTTCAACCATTTTTATTTGCTTGTAATAGCTGCTACTCTATCGCTTAATTTAGCACCTACGCTCTTCCAATAAGCTAAACGCTCAGCATCAAATTTTACTACTTCAGGTTCAACCATAGGATTATAATATCCAATGCTTTCTATCCAACTACCATCGCGTCTTTTTCTACTATCAGTTACAACTATACGATAAAATGGTCTTTTTTTGCGTCCCATTTTTGTAAGTCTAATTACTGTCATTTTAATACTCCTAAAAAAATTAAAATTTTGTTATAGATATTTTAACTCATATATCCATAAAAAAGCTTTAATTATTGCGGTCTTTTAGCTTGCTGCAACATATTCATAAAATTTTCCATTCCTTTTTTGTTTGAAAATTTTTTTGCCAACTTAGCCGCATTACTAAATTGTTTTAAAAAGCGATTTACTTCCATTTGAGATAAACCAGCACCCTCTGCAATACGACGCTTTCTTGCGTTGTTTAATAAATCAGGATTTTCTCTTTCTTTTGGCGTCATTGATGAAATCATTGCTTTAATATGAATAATTTCTTTAGAATTATCCAAATCAATATCTTTAATATTTGCTGCCATAGATGATAAACCAGGTATCATACCAATGATTGATTTCATACTACCAAGTTTTTTAACACTTTCCATTTGATTTAAAAAGTCATTGAAATTAAATTCACCTTTTTTGATTTTTTTATTAAGTTTTTTTGCTTCTTTTTCATCTATAATAGCGGCAGTTTTTTCAGCCAAAGTCGCCAAATCACCTTCACCCATGATACGATTAACAATCCTATCAGGGATAAATACTTCTAAATCAGCTACTTTCTCACCAACACCAATAAATCTTAAAGGCACACCAATTTGTTTAGCTATACCTAGCGCAACACCACCTTTAGTATCTGCATCAAATTTACTTAAAATAACCCCAGTGATTTCTAAAGCTTCATTAAAGCTACTTGCTGTTTTAACTCCATCTTGACCACTCATAGCATCAGCTACATAAAATACTTCATCAGGATTTAAAATAGCTTTTACTTCTTTAAGCTCATTCATCAAAGCTATATCAATTGCCAAACGGCCGGCAGTATCTACAAGCAAAACATCATACATAGAATTTTTTGCTTTTTCTAAAGCTTGTTTAGCTACATTTAAAGGATTACTTTCATTTTCTATGAAAAATAAATCAAGCTCATTAGCTTGAGTGAGTTGTCTTAATTGCTCTACCGCAGCTAATCTTTGCAAATCACATGCAGCAATTAATACTTTTTTATTTCTTAGTTTTAAGTAATTAGCAATTTTTACCGTAGTAGTAGTTTTACCACCACCTTGCAAACCGCACATCAAAACAACCGTAGGTGGCTTACTAGCAAATACAAAACCTTGATTTTTACCTTTAACACTAAGAATTTCTTCTAAATTTTTCTTAATTGAGTCTAAAAATTGCTTTTGGCCTATGCCATTAGTTTTTACATCATTTTCTACTAAAGTGAGTAATTCTTTTGTAACTTTATGATGTACATCTGCTTTTAAAAGGGCTTTTTTTAAAGTGTCAAGAGCATTTTTTAAAGCTTTTTCATCATCAACAAAACGAAGTTTATTAACCGCGGATTTAAATGACTCACTAACTATTTCAAACACTTTATTTTCCCTTTATTAAAATTTTAAAAAGCTAAATTATAAACCCTTTTAGCTTTAAACGCCTTTAAAAATTTAAATTTTTTATTTCAAAACCATAAGCATTAAAACTCTCATCAAGTAAAGCTTTAAATTGATAATCAAAAATATGCGTTTCATAAGAATGCAAATACATTCTAGAAGAGCTATTTTTTGCATATTTTTCATCGCCAATAATACCATGTTTTATATGATTTAAATGCACTCTGATTTGATGTGTTCTACCTGTTTTAATGACTGCTTTTATTAAAGTTTTTTTTGCATTTACCATTAAAGGTATAACCTGAGTATGAGCTTCTAAGCCAAATTTATCGATTTTACTAAAAGCTCCGGATTTATTTTTTATAGTAGTTATTTTTTCACAAATTTCAAGTTCTTCAGCAATTACTCCATCGACAATAGCTAAATAGCTTTTATAAACATTTTGTTTTTTATACTCTTGAATGCATTTTAGTCTAAATTCCTCATCTTTACTTAAAAGCAAAACTCCACTTGTTTCTTTATCAAGCCTGTTAATTAATTTAGCATTATAAACACCTTCTAAATTCTCACTAATTTCTCCATAAGGCTTATTTAAGGCTATGATTTTATCATCTTCAAAAAGTATTTTTGCTTTTTTTATTTTTTGCACAACAAATCTTGTTTTTGAGCTCATCAAAGCTCTAGCTATAACAACCTTTTTTCCCATAGCAAAAACACAACCTTTATCAATCAAATCCTTTGCTGCATTATTGGAAATTTTTTCTTGCATTGCAAGCAATTTATAAGCTTTTTCTTGCATCTAAACCTTCTTTTATACTTAATATAATTTCATTTAAATCATTTTGCTCTTTGACTCGTGCTTGTGATAATTTTTGCTTTAAAAAATCATTTATATCTTTTACACTCTCACAAATATACAAATCATCAACTTCTTGATATAAACTTTCTTGATTAAAATAATATTTCCCCGAGATAATAACATTATTCCATCTAGCCGCTTCTATAGGATTATGCCCACCTATATTATTTACAAAAGAGCCACACAAAAAAACCACATCACTAATCTTATAAAAATTTTCTAGCTCACCCAAAGCATCTAGCAATAAACACTTAGTCTTAAAAAAATTTGCAAAATCATTTTCGCTTAAAGTAAAGTCTGAAAATTTTTGCATATTATAATAATTTTTTTGACAAAAATCTTTTAAAATCCCCTCAACCTCGCCAAAACGCTCCGGATGTCTTGGAGCGATAATTAATCTATCGTTTTCTTCTAGTTTAATCTCATTAAGCAATAATCGTTCTTCATTTTCATGCGTACTAGCAAATATAATAACCCTAGCCTTAGGTTTTGAATAATTTTTCACTTGTTCTTGTTTTATATTAGCTTTGATATTTTTATATGCTACAACATTTTTAGCACCCAAACACTCTAACCTTTCTTTGTCTTTTTGACTTTGCGCAAACACAACATCAATATATTTAAAAATCAAACGATAAAAAAAGCTAAAACGCTTGTAGTTTTTTAAAGATCTATCACTAATCCTAGCATTTAATAAAATAACTTTTGCATTATAAAATTTAGCCATCAATACAAGCATAAGCCAAAGCTCTGCTTCAAAAATAATCAAAACTTTGCAAGGTTTCATCCAAAAAGGTATAAAAATTTCAAATGGTAAAAAATTTACTTTTTTAGAATGTCTTAAAGCTTCATTAAATCCAGTTTGCGTGATGGTTGAAATTTTACAAGTTGGAAAAAGTTTTATTAAGGGAGCAATGCTTTTAATCTCCCCAAAGGAGCAAGCATGAAAATATATATCTCCTTGTTCTTGTTTTAAGTTTTTGTAAAGAAAAAATCTAGATTTTAGAGATACTTTATATTTTTCTTTACAAAAACTTAAAATCAACAAAAAAGGAACTGCGATTACATATATAATCACAGCAAAAATGTAATAAAAAAAAATCAATTTTGATTTTCTTCTTTTTCTTTATATAAAATTCTTCCACAATGCGGACAAGTTACGATTTCATCACCTTTTAAAACTGCTAAATAAGTTTTATCATAAATTCTCATAAAACAGCCATAACAAGCATGTTTTTTCACAGGAACTACAGCACTATTTCCCGCCCATTTTCTAATTTTCTCATAAAAAGTTAAAACTTTTTGATTTATTTCGCCAACCAGCTTTACTTTTTTATCATAAATCTCTAATCTTTCTTTTTCAATATCAACTAATACAACTTTTGTTTGAGCATCTATTTGATCCACTTCATTTTCAAGTTCAGTTCTCTTAGTTTGCAATTCTTGTATAAATTTTTCTTTGTTTTCTAAAATTTTATCTAATCTTTCTATCTCTTCATTTGCTGCATCAAGTTGCTCTTTAGCTATATCTTCTTCGATTTTTAAAGCATTTGCTTCTTTTTCAGTTTTCACTGCAGCACTTTTTTTGGCTATTTCTTTAATTTTCACACCAAATTCTGCAATATGGTTATTGTTTTGTATTTTTTGATTTTCTATATCTTTAATATCTTTTTCAAAACCTGCAATTTCTTCTTCAGTTTTATCAAGCAAATTACGCTTTTCTTTTAAATCCTTTGTAGCATCTTCTACTTTATTTGCAAAACCATCTAACTCTTTATCAATTTGCGATAAAGCTATAAGTTGTTCTAAATATTTATTCATTGATTTTTTCCTTAAAAATATTGAAATGGATTTTTTGAAACTGATATTATAACTTCTAAATGAAATTTTTGCAAATCTTTTGCTAAAATTTCACCAAAGTATAACTCACTTTCATAGTGACCTATATCAATCAAATTGAGTTTATTATGATAACTTTCTAAGGCCTGATGATACTTAAAATCTCCACTTAAAAAACAATCTGCTTTTACACTAGAAATCAAATCTCCACCACTGCCTGTACATATTGCTAAAGTTTTTATTTTTTCTTGATGAGCATTAACAACCCTAATATGATTAAGCTTTAAACACTTTTTAACATGATCAACTAATGTATCTAATTGAAAATCTACATCACAATAGATCAAAAATTCATTTTGTTCTTTGATCTTAAAACCCAAAATTTCGCTAGTAAAATAAGTATTTAAATGACTTAAATCAAAATTTGTATGCATAGCAATCAAGGCTATATTTTTTTGTATCATTTTTGTAAGAAGATTTTGCGGATAAAGCACTCCACTTAAATTCTTCAAACCTTTAAAAATTAAAGGATGATGGACTATAAAAAGTGAATTTTCGCTTGCATTTTCAATTAAATGCATATCTACATCAAGCGCAAGATAAATCTTATTTACATCTTGATCGAAATTTCCAAGCAATAAACCACTATTGTCCCATGAACTTTGCGTATTAAATGGACTAATAGTATCTAAATAATCATAAATTTCTTTAATTTTCATCTAAACTTTCTTTATATACTAAAGCACAACTTTTAGATAATTCTCTAATTTTAAGCATAAAATCTTGTCTTTGAGTTACTGAAATAGCTCCTCTTGCATCAAGCAAGTTAAAAGTATGTGCTGCTAACATACAATAATCATATGCTGGTAAAGCAAGTTTTGCATCTAATGCATTTTTACACTCATTGTAAGCATTTTCAAATTGTACATT
Source organism: Campylobacter sp. CNRCH_2007_0968H (assembly GCF_025773245.1). Taxonomy (NCBI): domain Bacteria; kingdom Pseudomonadati; phylum Campylobacterota; class Epsilonproteobacteria; order Campylobacterales; family Campylobacteraceae; genus Campylobacter; species Campylobacter sp. CNRCH_2007_0968H. The sequence goes on from NZ_JAKMTQ010000001.1 coordinate 144,539, forward strand.
TAAAGTTTTTACATCACTTACTTCAAAATTATATTTACTAAATTCAAACTCGCCTTGCTTATGAACATCTTTATAGGTAATTTTTTCGCCGTTAAATTCATTCCAAACTATGTCATATACATTATCTACATCTTGTAAATACATTGCAAGTCTTTCCAAGCCATAAGTAATTTCAGCACTAACTAAATCTACGCTTATACCACCAACTTGTTGAAAATAAGTAAATTGTGTAACTTCCATACCATCAAGCCAAACTTCCCAGCCCAAACCCCAAGCACCTAAACTTGGACTTTCCCAATTATCTTCAACAAAACGAATATCATGTGATTTCAAATCAAAGCCTAAATTTTCTAAACTTTTTAAATATAATTCTTGGATATTATCAGGACTTGGTTTAATTAAAACTTGAAATTGATAATAAGCACCCAACCTATTAGGATTTTCACCATATCTTCCATCAGTTGGTCTTCTACTTGGTGCTACATAAGCAGCCGCCCAAGGTTTTTTACCTAAACTTCTTAAAAAAGTTGCCGGGTGAAATGTCCCTGCACCTGCTGGAAAATCATAAGGTTGCATAATAGCACAACCTTGCTTTTGCCAAAATTCTTGTAAATTTAAAATCATTTGAGAAAAAGTCATTTTTCTTCCTTTAATTCTTCAGACTTCTCAGGCGAATTTGCATATAATTCCACTGTTTTATTCCACATCATTTTATATTTTCTTTTTAGAAATTCAACTTCATTACGCGCATATTTAAGTTGCTCGTTAAGATTTTCTATAGTTTTTCTATCCTCATCATAAAGCTCTTGCATAGAATAAAGAGCATCTTTTAAAAATTTATTTTCACCCTTTAAAGCTTCTAAGGTTTCATCCTTAGCATCAAGAACTTTTTCATGTAAATTTAAAATAGTCCCTATAGTTTTTTCTACAAAACTTTCTCCTGCCAAGGTCATAGAATTTACCATAGCAGGTTGCTTTGAACTTGAAGGAACTACGCTAAAAGTACCTTGATTAGCTTCTATATAAATTTTACCTTCTTCTTCTTTGAAATTTAAAGCACCATTTGCCATCATTCCTTTTACAACATCTTCGGATAAATGAACTAACTGACAAAATTCTTTTAATTCCAAGTAAGTTTGCATATACGCTCCTTAAAGAAAAACTTCAATTGTATTAGAATCTTGGATTAATTTTTCTTGTTGTTTTTGTCTATCTTCTAATAATTTTTGCGCTAAAGACTCATCTTCTATTGCTAAAATTTGCACTGCCAAATAAGCTGCATTAATAGCCCCTGCTTTACCTATAGCCACAGTTGCTACAGGAATTCCACTTGGCATTTGCACAGTAGAAAATAAAGAATCCATACTAGCTAAATTACTTCCTGGCATAGGTATACCTAAAACAGGTTTTGTTGTATGTGCTGCAACAGCTCCTGCTAAATGAGCTGCCATACCCGCTGCAGCAATAAATACTTTTGCACCTTTTTCTTCAGCATTTTTGATATATTCTTGGGTTCTTTGAGGACTTCTATGAGCTGAAGTGATCAAGACTTCATATTTTACATCAAATTTTTCCAAAATTCCTAAAGCTTCTTTTACTATATCATAATCACTCTTACTTCCCATCAATATGGAAACAAATTTCATTCAACACTCCTTCTTAAAAAGCTAAATTCTGGAAGTTTAAATGGCAAAGTAATTTCATTTTCATTACCACTATGAATTTCACTAAATTCTTTATTGTTTTTTGCTAATAATTGTTTAAACACTATGAATTTTTTTCCTTCATTTTCATATACTAAACCTAGTTTATTTTCCCCTAATTCTATATTAGAATCAACCGGAGCTAGAATTTCATATTCTTTGTTTAATTCTATCCTACCCTTACATTTAAAAAATTCACCATCTTCGCTAATAGCATGCACTTGATGGGTTCCTTCTTCTATACTTGTATTATGATTTATTGAATCGGTTTTTTCATAAGCTCTTGAAACTAAATATCCATCTGTAAAACCTCTGTGTTTTAAAGTATGAATTTCTTTTTCATACTTAGCCGCATCAAAAGTATTTTGCAACACATCTTGCACTGCCATTTTATAAGTTCTTGTAGTCAAAGCTACATAATACTCACTTTTCGTTCTTCCTTCTATTTTAAAAGCATGAATGCAATCTTCTTGCATAATTTTTTGAATATACGAGCTTAAATTTAAATCTTTAGAATTAAACACATGCGTGCCATTCTCATCTTCTTCAAGTCTAAAAAGTGTATTAGTTTCTGGGTTCTTTGCATAAAGTTCATAGTTAAATCTACAATCATTTGCACATGATCCACGATTACTCATGCGTCCACTTTGCACTGAGCTTATCAAACATCTGCCAGAATACGCAAAACACATAGAACCATGGACAAAACTTTCAAGCTCTATGTCACAATTATTTTTCAAATCTTTTGCATCTTTTAAACCAAGTTCCCTTGCTATAACAACACGCTTAGCTCCCATATCTTTATAAACTTGAGCGTCTAAGTAATTTAAAATATTAGCTTGGGTTGATACATGAAGATTGATTTCAGGTGCAAGCTCTTTAACCAAACGCATAGCACCTACAGAAGCTACTATAAAAGCATCGGGTTTCATTTCTTTTAATTTTAAAATATGCCTTTTCAAACCTTCAATTTGTGAGCTAAAATGAAATCCATTAATCGTTACATAAATTTTTTTTCCTTTTGCATGCGTGTACTCAATAGCTTCTTTAAAAGTTTCATAATTAAAATCTCTAGCAGTTCTTGCTCTTAATGAAAAATTACTCACTCCTGCATAAACAGCATCAGCTCCATAAGCTAAAGCTATTTTTAATTTTGTAAAATTACCTGCAGGAGCTACTATTTCAGGAATAATCATTTTTTTCCTAAACTTGCGATTAATGCCTCAATATCATCATTACTTACAACATCTGCAGTTGTATCTCCTTCGATATGCACAGCAGATCCCACGCGTTTTTCATCATCAATTTTACCTTCAAACAAACTACTCATATATCTACTTAAAGCTCTCATAACATTAATAACACGCTCAATTTTTTGACGATGAATATCTTGATATTGCATAGCATCCATTGCCATCATAACTTCATCTTGTCCAGTTTGCAAACAACCTGTAATCTCATCTATGATATTTTTAGCATTGTTATTTATCTCAATAGCTTCTTTAAAGCTTACCACATTAGGAAATTTTGCATTTAATTTTTCAAAAATTTCTATATTTTTATTTAAAGCATCACTGATTACACAAAGATCACTCTCAGAATTTGCAAAAAAATCGTTAATAGCTTCTAATTTTTCCATCATCTCTGTGGCTTTTATTTCACTATCTCTTGTAACATCATCAAGTTGATGTACAACTTTATGTTCTTTACTAGGTGGTGGTGGTGGCCAAGCCATATCCGCTCTTGCTTTATAATCACCATTAATCATATCATTAACAATTTGCTTATTTTTTTCCTCATCTTCATAATCTGTATCTGGTTTTTCTTCTGTTTCTTCTACAGAATCAAGATCTAAGTCTTCAGTGCCATTCATTAAAGCATCTAATTCTTCTTGGGTCATTGTTACACCTTTTTTAATAAAAAAACTAATGCGAGATTATATTACAAAAAAATATAAATCAACATTAATTTTACCAACTTAATTATTTTTTTACACAAAATAATCTTTTTTTTAATTTGATTATAAAAAAAATATTAATTTAAACTTAATTTAAAAAAAATATACTACAATCTATAAAATAAATTAAAAAACCCAAAAAATAAAAAGGAGAAAAAATGGGTAAATTTGTAAATAACATTGATGAGTTTTTTAGTTATTGTCAAGAACATGAAGTTTTATTTGTTGATTTTAGATTTACTGATATGATAGGCACTTGGCATCACATCACTTATAATATAAAAGCAATTGATGATAAAACCTTTGAAAACGGAATTCCTTTTGACGCAAGCTCTTTGCATGGTTGGCAGCCTATAGAAAAATCAGATATGATTTTAAAACCTGATGTGAAAAGTGCGTTTTTAGATCCTTTTACAGCTGATCCTACTATCATAGTAATTTGCGATGTATATGATATTTACAAAGATCAAATGTATGAAAAATGCCCAAGAAGTATTGCTAAAAAAGCAATGCAGCACTTAAGCACAAGCAATATCGCTGACACTGCTTATTTTGGTCCTGAAAATGAATTTTTTATTTTTGATAATGTAAAAATAGTTGATTCTTCTCACTGTGCAAAATATGAAGTAGATACTGAAGAAGGTGAATGGAATGATAATAAAGATTTTACAGATAGTTACAATAGTGGACATCGCCCAAGAAATAAAGGTGGATATTTTCCTGTAAGTCCTATTGATTCTAGTGTGGATATTAGAGCTGAAATGGTACAAGTTTTAGAAAGAGTTGGTTTAAAAACTTTCGTACATCATCATGAAGTAGCACAAGGACAAGCTGAGATTGGTGTAGAATTTGGGAATTTAGTTGAAGCTGCTGATAATGTACAAATTTATAAATATGTAGTTAAAATGGTAGCGCATTTAAATGGAAAAACAGCGACCTTTATGCCAAAACCACTCTATGGAGATAATGGAAGTGGTATGCATGTGCATATGAGCCTTTGGAAAGATGGAGTAAATTTATTTTATGATAAAGAAGGATATGGAAAATTAAGTGAATATGCGATTAATTACATCGGTGGAATTTTAGCTAATGCAAGAAGTGTTGCTGCATTTACCAATCCTAGTTCAAATTCTTATAAAAGAATAGTTCCAGGTTTTGAAGCACCTTGTATACTAACTTATTCTTGCCAAAATCGCTCTGCAAGTTGTCGCGTGCCTTATGGTATTAATGAAAAAAGCGCAAGAGTTGAAATAAGATTTCCTGATAGCACTTCCAATCCTTACCTAGCTTTTACAAGCTTGCTTATGGCAGGACTTGATGGTATTAAAAATAAAACCATACCGGTAGGCCCTATGGATGAAAATTTATTTGCACTAACCCTAGATGAGATTAGAGAAAAAGGTATAGAGCAATTACCTCACACTTTAAGAGGATCTTTGGAAGCACTCATTAGAAAAAATGCCTTCTTAAAGCCTGTTATGAGTGATGTATTTATTGATGATTATCAACATATGAAATTTGAAACCCAAGTATGGCCTGTAGAAGCTAGACCAACTGCATATGAGTTTAAAACTTGCTATTCATGCTAATCTTGATGCTTTTTAGCATCAAGATTAAAATACTATTGTTTTATTATCATATATAAAAATCCTATCATCAAACACTAAATCCAAGGCCTTAGAAAAAACATTTTTTTCTACATTGCGCCCTGCTTGTTGCATAGCTTGCCAAGAATATTCATGAGTAACTGGTATAACATCTTGGGTAATAATTGGCCCCTCATCTAAGTTATTATTTACAAAATGTGCTGTTGCGCCTATAATCTTTACCCCTCTTTCATAAGCTTGCTTATAAGGATTAGCTCCTATAAATGCAGGTAAAAAAGAATGGTGGATATTAATAATCTTTCCCTCAAAATTCTCTACAAAAGATGGAGATAATATTCTCATATATTTTGCTAAAACAATATAATCAAACTCATATTGTTTTAAACACTCTAGTAGTTTTTTTTCATGCTCTTGTCTGCTTAAATCCTGTGCTAAAATAGTATGAAAAGGTATGTTAAATTTATCCACTAAAGGTTTTAATACATCATAATTTGCAATAACTGCCTTAATATTTGCATTAAATTCTCCACTAAATTGACGGATAAGTAACTCACCTAAACAATGAGTTTCTTTAGTAGCTAAAACAATAATATCTTTTTTTCTCTTTGAAGTAATTTCAATTTGTGCATTATCAGGAAGCATAGCTTCAAGCGTTCCTTTAAAAGCTTTTATATCAAGCTCACCTTCTAAATGTGCCCTAAAGAAAAAACGATTTTCTCCAACAAATTCATCATTTTTTATAATATTGATTCTATATTTAAAAATAACATCTGAAATTCTATAAATCAATCCTTTTTCATCGCTGCATGAAATTTTTAAAATATACTCATTCATTTTTACTCCTTTATATAGTTTTTTAATTCTTGTAATTTTCTTTTTTCAAGTTCAATTCCAAGTTCTTTCCCGCTAAATCCTTCCTTTAGTAAGTCATTGGCGCTAATTTTACTTTCAAAAGCATGATGATATAAATTTATTTTTTTTGCTTGTGTTATACGCTCATTATTCCAAAGCCCAAGCCATTTGCAAAGTGGTATTTTTAAAGCAATTTTAGCTAAATTAAAATCATCAATTTTACCTAAAATAAATTCTTGTTCGCATTTTTTTAAAAGCTCTTTTTTTAATTTTGTTTTTTTGAAAAATTCCTCTTTATTTATATGAAAAAAATTCAAATACAAATACAAAAACAAAGCCTCATCACAAATTAACTTTTGGCTATACTCTAAAAGTCTCTCAAATTCTTTATTACAGCTTTGATAAAAAAAGATTTTTTCTTCTAAATTTAAAATTTTAAAATACTCATAAGCTTTATTTAGTCTTGAAGTTTTAAAAATTTTATAAAGTTCATTATTAATACGCTCTTTAGATAAATCGCTTATATCCATAGTTTGCATTAATTTTAAACTTTCTTTTGCAATTGTTAAATCAAACCTACATGCAAAAGAAATTCCACGAAGCACTCTTAAACTATCTTCAATAAAACTTTTATCATCAATATGTCTTATAATCTTTGCTTGCAAATCTTGCAAACCATTAAAAAAATCCAAAAATTCAAAATCAAAAATATTTACCATCAATGCATTAATGGTAAAATCTCTTCTTCTTGCTCCTTCTTGCTCATTATTACAAACTTTAACTTCAAAACCTCTATGGCCTGTAGAAATTTTATTTTCATAGCGTGCTAGAGCTAAATCAAATTTTTTATATTTATATACAAAAAAACTTTTTCCTACTCCATTTGCACCAAGTTTTTGCATAAGCTCATCAAAAAGCATAGGCTCAATATCATAAATTTCTATATCATAATCATCACTAGATAAATCTAAAAAAGAATTCCTTACACAACCACCTACTAAATAAACCCTTTGTGTGTAAGGCTTAAGTATATTTTTAATTCTTAAAAAATCTTGGTCATTTTTTAAGTCTATCTTCAATCTTTGCAAGTAAAAACTCTAAAAAAGTAATGGTCATATCTAGTCTTTTTTCCATATGCTCATCTTTGGTATTTTTTAATCCTTCAAATAAAACCAAAATACGCTCTCTAAGATTTTTCAAGAAAAATTCTTCATTATTTATAATGCTTTCTTCTTTTTCTTCTAAAGCTTCAACCTTAATAGCGACATTTTGTTTATCATCTTTTACTTTTACTTCTAAATCATCTAGTTCTTGGATTAGCTCTTGTGTAACCTTACTAATTTCTTCTTTGATTTTTTTCTCTTGAGTATTAACATTTTTTTCTTGAGTAATTTCTTCTACCATAGGAGCAAATTCATCGTTTTTATTTTTTTTATTATCTAACTCTGAATTAACTTCACTAATAGCCATTTTTGCTAAATCTTCTATATTCATAGTTTTATCAACCACCTTTTAAATTCATTAATTTCTTCTTCACTTTTCATATTGACAAAAAAATCAAGCATATCATAATTTAAATCTTCATGATTAGAACGCAAGCCACTCAAACGCCTTATAGCATCAATGGCATTTTTATTTTGCGGATCTTGTTTTAATATATTTTTATAAATCTCCAAAGCCTCATCTTTTAAGCCTTGTGCTTCATAAATAGAAGCCTCTGTTACTGTATATCGCATTATTAACTCACAAAAATAAAATCCTAAAATTCTAACAAAAAAGGCTTTAATTTATTTTTAATTTTCACTTAATCACAGGAGCCTTATATGCCAAAAATACAAAAATGTTAAGTATTATAGCTACTATAATAAGCATAATAAAGCCTGAAGTGAAATTTCTAAAATTATCATGAAGCATGCCTATAATCCAAGGTGATTGAGCAGCTATTAAATACCCTATACCTTGTGACATAGCAGAAAGTTTAGCTGCTATGATAGAATTTGAGCTTTTGATAGCAATAAATAATAGCGAAATTGTAAAAACTCCACTAGAAGCAAAACCTAAAAAAATAGCCGCTAAAAACAAAATCGCTTTTACTTTAAAAAGAAAAATCATCATAAAACTTAAAAAATACAAAAACCCTAACATCACTATAGCAAAACTTTTAGCACGAGATCTAAGCTTTCCTAAAATGATAGGTAGTAAAAATGCCACGGGCATTCCTATGATTTGAGATAATAATAAAACATTAGAACCAAAGTCAATTCCAAAGCCCTTTTCACTAATCATCACACTAAGCCATGCAAAAAGACTATAAGATAAAAAACTTTGTAATCCCATTACAATAGTAACTTTCCAGGCTGTTAAGTTTAAAAAGATATTTACTTTATTAATATTTTTCTTTTTAGGGCGTAATAATCTTTTATTTTTCAAATGCGGAAAATAAAAAATCAAAGCAATTAAAGCCAATATAGCCCAAAAAAACATAGCTTGAGGTACATCAAAAAATTTAAGCAAAGGAAGCGATAAGGCCACGCCAGCAATTGAAGATAAGCCTATAATTGATCCATATAAACCCATTATCTTATAAGTATTTTTAGAAAATTTTTCTTTTACAAAAGAAGGTAATAAAACATTAGCTATTGCAATGCCTGCTCCTACCAAAAAAACCCCAGAAAATAAACCTATAGTTCCTCCATAACTTCTAATAACTTCTCCAAAGACAATCAAAATTAAAGCAAAAAACAAAGCTTTAATTTGTGAAAAATACGCTACAAAAAACGATATAAGACCAAAAGCTATTAAAGGTAAGGTTGTTAGCATACCTGCTAAAGTAGAATTGATATTGTAATATTCTTGAATATGTTCTATCATAGGACCTATGGAAGTTATAGGTGCTCTTAAATTTAAAGCAAGAGTAATCACAACTAAAATATTAATCCAAAAGAATTTTTTATATGAAATTTGTGTGTACATGATTATTTTTGATTTAATATATTTTCAAGATATCTTTGTTTATCAGAATCGGTGTTTTTTTGCACTACTTGTTTTTTTTCTTTTACAACTTCATTCTCTTTGGAAAAATAAAAGTGATCAATGATAAAAATAGAAGAAATAATCACAATTAAAGGTATTAAAAAAATCATAATCAATACTTTCTAAAAACATTACCATAGTATTCTAAATTATCTTTTTTTAAATTTTCATCAAAAGTATTTGCCTCAAAATTTGCTTTTAAAATTTTTTCTCTTTCTTCATCCAAATCCTGATAAGAAAATATCATATTAATACTTATCACCCCATCAAGCTGTTCTAATTGTTTATATGCTTTTAACTCATCATCTAAATTTTCACTTTCTATTACCACTATAATTTTTTCTTCTTGAGCCAATTCCACACTACAACATGGTGTTTGTTGAATTTGCTCTTTAAGTTTTTCTAATTTTTCCTCTTTAGTTAAAATCAATACACTAGAAAGATTCATCTATACTCCAAAATATAATTTTATCTTCATAACCAGCACTAATAAATTCATGCTCGTTTAAAAATATAAGATATTCTAGCAAAAAATCTTTATTTTGGAATTTTTTTATTGTTTTTAAATTTTTAGTATCTATAAGCTCTATAATATTTTTTTCATTATCTCCAAAAACCGCTATAGAACCACTTTTATTTAGACTACAAGCATATATTAAAAAGTCTCTTTCTATGCTTTTTTCTTGATCATTTCGCGCTATGCCTAATTTTCTATCAGTGCTACAACTTGTAATAATTGCATTTTTAAAATCAAGTTGATAAATATTATCTTTATGAAGATTTTTATAACTTTTTATTTTTTGCCACTTTTTCACATCAAAAAGTACTATTTCACCACTTTCAAAACCTGCTACTAATTGAGTTTTTGTCTCATTTAAAACCACATCACTTAAACTTGAGTTAGAGAAAGTAAAATTTTTTATAATATTTTTTGTTTTTAGATCAAAAAGCTCTATATTAGAACCTAGCAAGGCTAATAAAATAGTATCATCATCTAAAAACAAAGCTTTTTTTACTCCATCACTTAAAAGCTTATAGTTGTAAAGTTGTTTATTTTTATAAATACTAAGCCTTTTACTACCAAAATCACCTTCACTTAAAATCAAAATAGCCCCATTTAAGTAATCAATACTATAAATTCTAGGGCTAAGATTTTCTTCGTAAAAATTTTTAATCTTATCAAGTTGAGTGATTTTTTGCATTTTTTTGTCTTTAATAAAGTACTGATTTAATTCTCCATTATCAAGTCCTATAAGCAAACTACTATCAACAAGTTTTAAGGCATTTAAATTTGAATCAAGTTTAAGCTCATAACTAAATACATATACACTCATTAGTAAGATTAAAAATATTTTTTTCATAGTTTTATTTTACGCCTTCATTTAAAACATCTAAAAGATTAGATTTTTTCTTTAGTTCCTCATTTTTAAATTTAGCTTCAAAACTATTTCCTACTAAAGGTTTTGCATCGCTTTGTGGTACATGGCATTGTGTACAATTAAACCTTGCATCACTTATCATATCTTTAGTAGATTTGTTTTTTCTTAAGTCAAAATAATGGCTACTTGGAAGCGGAGTGGCTCCAACATCTTTAGCTATAGCTTTATCATGACAGCTTAAACAAATATTATTATCCTTAGTAATTGGAAGCATATCCTCTAAAGTATGTGGAATTAATGGCGGAGCATTTTCAAATGATCTCTCAATTAAAACAGATTCTCCAGCCATTGCTTGAGAATACTTTGCATCCAATAACTCTACATTTTCACTTTCTAAACTTGTTTTTCTTAAACCTATATCTTTTGAATCAACACTTTTAACAGCAAGTCCGCAAGCACTTATTAAAACAGCTGCTGCTAAGGATAAAAAGATTTTATTTTTCATTTTCTCTCCTTAAATTTATTATACTAAAACCTAAAGCATCATCACCGCAAACATCAACACATTTTCCACATCTTATACACTCACCTGATTTTACATCTTGATTTTCTTTACCTATCATCCAAAGCACTTGCTTTTCAGGACATACCCCAAGGCATTTATAACACTTAGTACATTTTTGTAAGTTATATCTTACTTTTAGTAATGAAAAATGCGAACTTAAAGCCCAAAAAGCTCCTAAAGGACAAAAATGCGAGCAAGTAAATCTTGGACTAAAAAATGTATCTATACAAAAAACAATCAAAACTACAAAAAGCCAAGAAACACCGCCGAAAATAATTCCTCTTTGGATTATTCCTATATAAGAAAATTCCTCAAAAACAGGAAAGGAAAAAAGAAAAGAAAAAATCAAAACAAAAGCCAAAACATAATAACGCAAATTTTTATTTACATTAAAAATCCTTGCTTGATTAAAACCTAATTTACTTCTAATAAAATAAGCAAAATCAGTAATGATATTTACAGGACAAACCCAAGCACAAAACGCTCTTCCAGCAAAAATAGCATAAAATAAAAATACTATCAAAGCACCGCTTAAAGCCATTAAATCTACTTGCAAACTTGCTAAAGCAAGTTGAATAAACGCAAAAGGATCACTTAGCGGCACCGAAGAAAATAAAACTGAAGAGCTTAAATTTCCTTTTAATATAAAATTAAATACACCAAAAGAAAAAAAAGTTAAGATAGACAATTGCACTATTCTTCTTAAAATAAGATATTTCATAACAATTCTCCATCATTAAGATAATCTTTAGCCTTGTTTTTATTGAAATTTTTATCTGTGTTTACATCTTGCAAGCGTTTTTCATCTTTTTCATCCCAACCTTTGATGTAATTATCCCCAGCTTTTCCCAAGACAAATTCTCTAGGTAAAACTCTAATAGCAGCTTTTTGCGTTATACAGGCTTTCTCACAAATCCCACATCCCACGCATACTTCATGATCTACTACAGGTAATAAAAATGCGTGCTTTGCAGTTCTTTCATTGCGTTTTATTTCAAGCTTTAATGCTTTATCTATCAATGGACAGGCTCTATAACAAGCATCACATTGAATTCCCCAATAAGCAACACAACTTGCACTATCAATTATAGCTATACCCATTTTTGTTTTATAAATTCCATCATTTTGCTCTAAATATTTATGATCTAGCGCATTTGTAGGGCAATCTCTTATACAAGGTATATCCTCGCACATTCTACAAGGATTTTCTCTTGCTATAAAAAAGGGTGTGCCATTTTTAGCACTATTTTCTAAATTTGCTAGTTTTAAAACATCATAAGGACAAGCTTTTACACAAAGTCCACATCGTATACATTTTGATAAAAATTCTTTTTCATCATCTGCCCCAGGAGGTCTTAAAAAATACTCCTGATTTGAGCTAAATGCTAAACTTGCTAAAAATGCACTTCCGCTTCCTATACATAAAAGCTTAAAAGTAAAGGCTAAAAATTCTCTTCTATTTTTCATTTTTATGCTTTAGTAATTTTTACGGCACATTTTTTGAAATCTGTTTGATTAGACAATGGGCAAGTTGCATCTAATGTAACTTTGTTTATATATACATTTTCATCAAACCAAGGCACATACACAAGCCCTTTAGATGGTTTATTTCTACCACGAAAATCTACTCTAGCTTTTACTTTACCACGGCGTGATTGTACCCATACGATATCACCTTGATTAATTTTCATTGCCCTAGCATCATCTTCATTCATATAACAAAGTGCTTCAGGTACTGCACGGAAAAGCTCAGGAACTCTCATAGTCATAGTTCCACTATGCCAATGCTCTAAAACCCTACCAGTACATAACCAAAATGGATACTCTTCACTCGGTCTTTCAGGAGCTTTCATAAATGGTCTAAAGAAAATTTTCACTTTGTTTTTCAAGCTATATTTTTCTTTAGTCTGCGGAGCCAGCAAATCTCCTTTTGGCAGTTCTTTAGCGAATTCACCATAAAATGCAAAATCTGAATTTGGAGCTGCTTTTTTAGCATAATAATCAAATTTAGTATTAAATCTCCATTGTGTTTCTTTACCGTTTACCACAGGCCATCTTAAACCTCTTACTTTATGATAAGTATCAAAATCCGCTAAATCATGCCCATGACCTAAACCAAATTTACGGTATTCTTCCCAAAGGTATTTTTGAACGAAAAAGCCATAGCCGGTAAATTCTTTACCATCACTACCTATAATTCTTCTTTCATCGCCATTAACATCACTATTATCAAATCCTTTTGCAATAGAATCGTTTGCTTTGAAAGATTTTGCTTCTTTGTTTGCAAATAATACATCATATAAAGTGTCATCTTCACTATAACCCATAGCTTTAGCTTCTTCTAAAACACTTGGCAGAGTAAGTTTATCATTTACCTTAGTTTCACCCCAAACTTCTTTTAATTTAAAGCGTTTTGCAAATTCCATAATTTGCCAAGTATCACTCATAGCCTCACCTACAGGCAGCACTTGCTGTTTCCAGTGTTGAGTTCTTCTTTCAGCATTACCATAAGCACCCCATTTTTCATAAATCATAGCACTTGGTAAAATTAAATCTGCCACCTTAGCACTAATTCCTGGGTAGCAATCACTCACAACGATAAAATTATCCATTTCTCTAGCTGCTGCTATCCAGTGATTTGCATTAGCAGTGTTTTGCCAAGGATTATTTACTTGTACCCAAGCAAATTTGATATTTCCATCTTCTAAATCTCTCATGATTTTTAAGTATGGAGCACCTGGTTTAGGATTGATTGTTTTTGCCGGAACTTTCCAAATTTTTTCGCTAATTTCTCTGTGTTTAGGATTTGCAACGACCATATCAGCAGGTAAACGATGCGAAAAAGTCCCTACTTCTCTTGCAGTTCCACAAGCACTTGGTTGCCCTGTCAATGAAAACGCACCGCTACCTGGCTTAGCTTGTTTACCAAGTAAAAAATGCACCATATAAGCTTGTTCATTTACCCAAGTGCCTCTTGTGTGTTGATTAAACCCCATAGTCCAAAAACTTACAACTTTTCTATTTTTTTCTATATATAAATTTGCTAATTCTTGAAGTTTTTTCTTAAATTCTTCAATGCTTTCATCTTCATTACCTTTAGCAACTTTAGCAACATAATCAAGCGTATAAGGCTCTAATGCTTTTTTGAAATCTTCAAATGAAATTTCCCAATGCGTATCAGGAGCACTTTGGTGTTTCATTTCAAATTTATCGCCTGCTTTTACCCCTAAATAAGCCAAAGATACTGCTTCTTCTTCATCTACAACAATAGCATTTTGTTTTGCTACGGTATCTTTTTCACTTGCTTTAAATTTAGGATGGTTTGGATTATTTCTCATTCCATAACCAATATCAGCATAGCCTGTTGTGAAGATACAATGTTTTTCAATAAATTCTTTATCCATAGCTTCAGGATGATTATAAACAATCTCTCTAGCGATATAATTCCAAATAGCTAAATCAGTATTTGGCTTGAAGATGATTTCAGTATCTGCTATATGAGAAGTTCTATTAGAAAAAGTAGATAAATTTACAATTTTGACTTTATCTAAATTACTTAATTTTCTATCACTTACCCTTGACCATAAAATCGGATGCATTTCTGCCATATTTGCACCCCAAGTAATAATAGTATCAGTAAGCTCTATATCATCATAACAACCAGAAGGCTCATCAACTCCAAAAGTTTGCATAAAACCAACAACCGCACTAGCCATACAATGGCGTGCATTTGGGTCTATATTGTTTGATCTAAAACCAGCTTTTACTAATTTTGCAGCAGCATATCCTTCTTGTATAGTGTATTGACCACTTGCAAAAATTCCAATTCCTTCAACACCTTTTTCTTTGTAAGCTTTTTTAAATTGTTTTTCCATTTCATCAAAGGCTCTTTGCCAAGAAACTTGTTGAAATTTTCCATTTTTATCAAACTCACCTTTTGCATTTACGCGAAGTAAAGGTGTTACTAAGCGATCTTCTCCATACATAATTTTTGCATTAAAATAACCTTTAATACAATTTAATCCACGATTTACAGGAGCTGCTGGATCTCCTTTTACAGCAACAATTTTACCATCTAAACTTGCAACTAAAATTCCACAGCCTGTACCACAAAATCTACAAACAGCCTTATCCCAACGCCATTTATTCTCAGTATTAGCAAGTACACTACTTGGAACACTAAGACCTGCAACACCACAAGCACTAGCAATAGCGGTGTTTTTAATGAAGTCTCTTCTGTTCATTATATCCCTCGTTATTGTTTATTCAATGTATTTTAATACATCTAAAAAATATTACTACATTAATGATAAAATTTAAATTATAAAAAAGAATATTTTATAAGTATTTATAAATAGGAGTTTTTTAGTATATTTTTAAATATTTTTACATATTATAAACGCTAGTTAATTCTAGCGTTTTAATTGATTTACAATTCCAAGCATATCATCACTTGTAGTGATTGCTTTTGAGCCTGCTTCGTAAGCTCTTTGTCCTGTAATAAGATCAGTCATTTCCTCTACAAGTTGAACATTACTAAGCTCCACAAAGCCGTGTTTGATAACAGAAAAACCGTTCTCGCCCGCTATACCTGCAATAGGTGCCCCACTTGCATCAGTTTCTACTAAAAGATTATCCCCTAAAGCATGTAAACCTGCAGGATTGATAAAATTTACAAGTTCAATTTGTCCTATTTGAGTTTCAGCTGTATTTCCTGGCTGCATTACTGAAACTGTTCCATCGCTTGCAACATTTATAGCAATAGCATCTTCAGGTATAGTCATTTCCGGTAAAAGTCTATAACCATCTGAATTTACTATGTTTCCTTCAGCATCTTTAGTAAATTGACCATTTCTAGTATAAGCTATAGTTCCATCAGGCATTTGAATTTGGAAAAAGCCATTATTACCAGCAATTGCCATATCAAGACCTGAAGTTGATGTTTGTTTTAAACTACCTTCACTAAAAATTTTACTTACAGCTGTTACTCTTGCTCCAAGCCCTACTTCAATGCCGCTTGGATGTTTTGTGGTGCTTGAGGTTGAAGTTCCTGCATATTTCATCGTTTGATACATCAAATCTGCAAATTCTGCACGCGATTTTTTATAACCTACTGTATTAACATTTGAAATATTATTTGAAGTCACATCAATTTGTGTTTGTTGCGATACCATCCCTGATGCTGCTGTGTATAATGATCTTAACATTTTATCTATCCTTAGTTTATTTAGTACTTGCTAATTTATTAATAGCTTCTTGATTTAAATCATCCATATGAGATGTCATAACTTTTTGATACATCTCAACCATTCTATTTGCCTCAATTAACCCTACCATTTCTGTAACTGGATTAACATTTGATCCTTGAGTAAAACCTTGCTTAATGGCATTTGAATTTGGTAAATCTCTAATCTTATTTAAATTATCAATTTTATACATATTATCGCCATCTTTTTGTAAATCTCTTAAATCATCAACTTGTGCTACAAATAATCTTGCAATATTTTGATTAGCTGCACTGATGATTCCATTTTTATCCACATTAATAAAAGAAGTGGAATCTCCTATGCGTATGCCATCATTTTCGGGATTATTAAAATAATCACTGCTTAAAACTCTGTATCCTTGACGATTTACCAAATAACCTTCATCATCAAGTTGGAAATTTCCATCTTGGCTTAATCTTATTTCACCATTATTTGTTTTAATCAAGTAAAAAGTATCTTCGCGAGTAAGAGCTAAATCCAAAGGATTATGCGTCATTTTCATAGAACCTACACTAAAATTTGTATAGACATGATTAACCTGCGGAACTCTATCTATAGTTGTATTAACAAATCTTGCAGCATCTCTTGTGTGATTTTGTATAGGTAACTCATCTTGAGTTTCTTTAAAAATCCTTTTAAAATCTGCAATAACAACATTATCTCTTTTATAGCCACTTGTATTTACATTTGCTAGATTGTTAGTTACAACATCTAAGCGATTAAATTGCGTAACCATAGCACCGGTGGCTTGATAATACCCATTTTGCATTATTTTTCCTAACTAAAATCTTAATTTTTCACTAACAAAGCAAAAGTCGTTCCAAAATATTTTTATTTGTTTTTAATTAATTTTTAGGCATAATATTTAGTTTTACACTCATTACTTAAATACAAGGGGTATCCATGGCTAATGAAACTAATGTTTTAGAAGAACTTTTCAAAGAAAATTCTAAAGATTATATCACATATGAAAAACTTGTCAAGTATTTTGCAAAGCTTCCAAACGCAACAAGTGCAAAAAAAATCCGTGATCTAATGGATAAATATAAAGTAGAATTAATCTCTTCAGCTGAAATTGCCAAAAAAAGAAATTTAGAAGAAGCAAAAAAGCTACAAGAGGAAAAACAAAAACTACAAGATACAAGTTTGGAAAATGAATTTGATTTAGCCAATGAAAATGATTTACTTGAGTGGAGCAGATCAGACTCTCCTGTAAGAATGTATTTAAGAGAAATGGGACAAATTGCTCTTTTAAACAAAGATGAAGAAATTGAAATTTCTAAAAAGATTGAGCTAGGCGAAGATATTATCATCGATGCTTTTTGTTCTGTGCCTTATTTGATTGATTTTATACTTGATTATAAAGAACCTTTAATTAATAGAGAAAGAAGAGTGAAAGAGCTTTTTAAAAGCTTTGAGGATGATGATAAAAGCGATGATGATAAAAGCGATGAAGAAATAGATTCTGAAGAAGAAAACGAAAATGAGGAAAATGAAAATTCTAATGAAAAAAAACCTAAAAAAACAAATAAAAAAGAAGATGAAAGAACTCTAAAAGTCATAGAAAGCTTTAAAGCATTAGAAAAAGCAAAAAAAGAATGGTTAAAAACTATATCTACTATTAATGCAGAAAAAAATGATGATGAACTATTAGATAAACTCATAATTGCTTTTAAGAAAAATATACTAAAAGAAAAACTAATGGATCTAGGTCCAACATCAAAACTTATTTCTGAAATAGTAAAATCTATGGAAACAGCATTAAAAAGTGATGAAGAATTTGATAAAGAATTAAAACGCTTAGAGTATCGCTTACCGATGTTTTCAGAAGAATTAAAACAAAGACACCAAGATATTTTAAAAGATATTACCAAACTTAGCAAAGAAGAAATTGCAGAGCGTGCCCTAGAAACTACCATGGTAAGCACTTATATGGAGATTAAAAAACTTATTCAAACTAAAGAAGCTAGTCAAAATTCTTTTGATTTAGAAAAAGATCAATTAAAAGAAATTCTAGAGCAAATTAAACGCGGTAAAAAAATATCTGATGAGGCTAAAACTAGAATGGCAAAATCAAATTTACGCTTAGTTGTAAGCATTGCCAAAAGATATACTAACCGCGGATTACCATTTTTAGATTTAATCCAAGAAGGCAACATAGGCTTAATGAAAGCGGTAGATAAATTTGAATACAAACGCGGTTATAAGTTTTCAACCTATGCAACTTGGTGGATTAGACAAGCTATTTCAAGAGCAATTGCTGATCAAGCAAGAACTATAAGAATTCCTATTCATATGATAGAAACTATCAATCAAATCAATAAAATCATTCGCGAGTATTTACAAAAAGAAGGTAAAGAACCAGATGTAAGTATTATTGCAAAAGAAGTAGGACTTAGTATAGATAAAGTAAAACAAGTTATTAAAATTACTAAAGAACCAATTTCCCTAGAAGCACCTATTAGCAACGAGGATGATGGTAAATTTGGAGATTTTGTAGAAGATAGAACCTCAATTTCACCTATGGATCACATCTTAAAAGATGATTTAAAAGAACAAATTGATGAAGTTTTAGATCAGCTTAATGATAGAGAAAAGGCTGTTATTAGAATGCGTTTTGGCTTAATGGAAGATGAAAGTGATAGAACTTTAGAAGAAATCGGTAAAGAATTAAATGTCACAAGAGAAAGAGTAAGACAAATAGAAAGCTCAGCTATAAAAAAACTTAAACACCCAAAAGTTGGTAGAAAACTTAAAAACTACATAGAAGGTTGGAAATAATCCTTGCTAAAAAAGCAAGGATTAGCTATCCCTAAAAAGCTTCGTTGCTAAGTGCGTCGCCCTGCTGTGATCAGTATCTTTTTTCAAGGTATTAAAAATTCTACTAATATACTCTTCTAAAGTTTGTTGAGAATTGTTGATTTTTTCTGTCTCATTTAAAACAACCTTACGATATCTTCCCTCGCTGTCTAACTCATAAGCTAAATCATTGTCGCTTAATTGTAATTTTAAAATTTGAGCCAATTTTGCACGAGAATGCTCATCAAAAATAGGAGTCATTAATTCTAGTCTTCTTTCTAAATTCCTTGGCATCCAATCAGCGCTTGAAATAAAATAATTTGGTGTTGTATGTTTAAAATATAAAATTCTAGCATGCTCTAAATATTTTCCCACTATACTTCTAACTCTTATATTTTCACTATATCCTTTTACTCCAGGTCTTAAACAACAAATTCCACGCACAATAAGATCTATTTTAACACCTTTATTTGAAGCCTCATATAAAGCTTTAATCACATCACCATCTACCAAAGCATTCATTTTGGCTATGATTACTCCATCTTTTCCATAGCTTGCTTCAGTAGCTATCATATCTAAAATTCTTTCTTTGATTTGCTTTGGACTCATTGATAAAGTCTTTAAACGACGACTTTTGCTATATCCTGAAAGTATGTGAAAAAAAGTTGTAGTGTCTTGAGAATATTCTTCTTTTGAAGTAAAATAACTCACATCAGTATAAATTTTAGCTGAACTTGCATTGTAATTACCCGTACTTAAATGATTATAAATTTTTAATTTATCCCCTTCTTTTCTAATCACTTGAGCTACTTTTGCATGCACTTTAAAGCCAGTGATTCCATATACCACATGAGCCCCTGCATTTTCTAATGATTTTGCCCAATGCAAGTTATTTTCCTCATCAAAACGCGCTTTTAATTCTACCATTACAGTAACTTGTTTGCCATCGCTTGCTGCATCAATTAAAGCTTGAACTATGTTTGAATTTTTTTCTACTCTATAAAGAGTCATTCTTATAGAAACAACCTTAGGATCTTTACTTGCCTCTTTGATAAATTGATATACAGGCTCAAAACTCTCATAAGGCTGTATAGCCAAAATATCTTGTTTATCTATTGCACTAAATATAGATACATTATCCCCAAAAGGTGGTAAAATTTTTGGTGTATACATAGGATTTAGCAAATGTGTAAATTCTTTGTTGGAAATGATTTGCCATAATGAAGCTAAATTTAAAAGTATATTATACTCATAAATATCTTTATGAAAAATATTCATATGAGAACTTAAAAATTCAATCAACTGCTCATCTGCGCCTTTTTCTATTTGCAAGCGTATAAAAGCACCTTTTCTACGAAGTTTTAAACCCTGCTCTAAAATCAACATAAAATCATCAGCTTCTTCTTCTTCTATTTCCATATCTGCATTTCTAGTTACTCTAAAAGCAGCAGAAGATAAGAGCTTATAGCCAGGAAAAATATGCTCAGTATGATAGCGTACTATACTTTCTATAGGCACATAAATATTAGAACTTACTTGATAAAATCTTGGTAAAACCCTAGGTATGCGTATCATGCCAAATTTTAAAAGTTCAGGGTGCATAGGATCACAAAGTTTTACCGCTAAAGAAAATGAAAGGTTATTTAAATGCGGAAAAGGATGAGTTGCATCAACTGCAATTGGAACTATCACAGGAAAAATATTAGAAAAAAAATGCTCATTACATTGCTGTTTTAAATCCTCATCAAGTTCTTCGTATGAGCGAATAAATAAATTTTCTTTTTCTAAATCTTGGGTAATTTTAGTAAAATACTGCTCTACTACATATTTTTCTTCATGTAGATAATTTCTAATAGCTTTAAGTTGCGCAAGAGGAGTCATTTCATCATTGCTTGTTGTGCTTATTCCTGCCACAAAAAGTTGTTTTAATCCAGCCACTCTTATCATATAAAACTCATCTAAATTTGTACAGTATATAGCAATAAATTTAAGTTTTTCAAGCAAAGGAAGATCTTTAGAGCATTGATCTAAAACACGAGAATTAAACGCAAGCCAAGAAAGTTCTCTGTTAATATACATTGATGGTTGAATTTGCATGATATACCTACCTTTATTTCTAGATATTTATATTTTAGTATTTCTTTCATTAAAATTTATTTTATTTGTATAATAGTAAATATAATTATATAAAAAAATAATACTTTTTTTATCTTATTAAAAAAATAATAAATGATTAATAAATATATATTTACTTTTTAGCCTTTATGGTGTTATATAATTATACACAAGTTCTTGTAACTTAAACTTCATTCAAAGGAGAGACTTTGAAAAAAGCAAACTCAAAACTTTTTGCTGTTTTCCTCTTCTTACTTGTAATTTTAGCAGGAGTTGGAATGTATACTTTCCATAATGCTAAGGGCACTTCTTATTTTAGCGATGCTAGTGAAAGCTGTAATAATTGCCATATTATGAACGAGGTTTATAATGATTATTTAAAAGCTTCGCACTCTAAAGAAGTTGATGGTAAACCAAGAGCAACCTGTAATGATTGCCATTTGCCACATAGCTTTTTTGAAAAATGGATTGCTAAAGCTCAAAGTGGCTTAGGACATGCTTATGCATTTACTTTCAAACTAGATTCTTTACCTACACATTTGAGTGCAAATGCAAAAAGTAAAGAAATAGTCCAAAATAACTGTATAGAATGTCACAAAGAAATTGCGAGTAACACTATCAACCCTACCCTAGATCCACATAAAGATAATGCTTTAAGTTGTGTATCTTGCCACCAAGGTGTTGGTCATAAGAGAGGATTTTAAATGAAAGGAGTATTTAATGAATAACAAAGGCATTTTATATAGTGCTATAAGTGCTACTATAGTAGCTATTGCAGGTGTATTATGGCTTAATCAGGACATTACAGCTAAAACAAATGATTCAGTAGGTGGGATCATTTCACAAGAAATTGTAAAACTTGGTGATGAAAATCCTACTTTTGATTACTGGGGAAAGAACTTTCCTGATTATTTAGACATGCACACAGCAGTAGAAAAACAAACACCTAATGCAACAGAATTTGGTGGAAATTTAGCTTATTCAAAGCTTATTCGCTATCCACAACTAACTGTTCTTTGGGCAGGTTATCCATTTAGCATTGATGCAAATGAAGAAAGAGGACACTTTTGGGTTCAAGTAGATCAAATGGATACAGCTAGAAATAATAAAGATTTCTTAAATGCACATGGTTTTACAGGATTTGGCGGTCAACCAACAGCTTGTATGAACTGCCATAGCGGATGGACTCCATGGCTTTTAAACAACACTGCAAAAGGCGATTGGGTAGCATTTAACTCTGCAAAATATTGGACTATGGTTAAAACTATCCCAGCTGTAAATGGAGCTAAAGAAAACTCACCTGAACACAGCGGACCTCATGGTGGAAAAAGAATGGGTGTAACATGCGCAGATTGCCACAACCCAACAGATATGAGTTTAAGACTTACAAGACCAGCTTTAATTAAAGCATTAATTTCAAGAGGTTATGAAGCAGACGAAAAACAAGGCATTAAAGCTTCAAGAAGCGAAATGAGAACTTTAGTATGCTCTCAATGTCATGTTGAATACTACTTCAAACCAACAGGCACTAAAGTGAAAACTATAGGCGAAAGTATTGCTAATGATAGTTCTAAAAAATGGTGGAATGGCACTCAAAAAACTTACGATGAGTTTGATTCTTGGAGAGATGGTAACAAGCCAGTTGAAATCGAAGTTGATGGTATAGAGCTAGCATTTCCATGGAGTGAGTGGAAAAAAGGAGAGCCATTTAGAATAGAAATGATTGATGATTATTATGAAAAAAATAGAGAAAATTTTCCAAGTGATTGGGTTCATAAAATCACAAAAGCGCCAATGATTAAAATTCAACACCCAGAAAGCGAACTTTATAGTGGTGGAGTGCATGCTGCAAATGGTGTAAGTTGTGCAGATTGTCATATGCCTTATATTAGAAAAGGTGCAAAAAAAGTTACTAACCACAATATTACTTCACCTTTAGTTGATATTAACTCAGCTTGTAAAACTTGTCACACTCAAAGCGAAAGCTATCTAGCTAAACAAGTAAAAGATATTCAAAATTCAGTAGCCCATGATTTAAGAACAGCTGAATATTCTTTAGTAAGCTTGATTAAAGATATAGAAACTATTCGTGCAGAACTTGGAAAAATGCCTAAATTTCAAACTGATGGCAAAGCAGATGATGCTAAAATTTCGGCTGAATTAAAAGAAGTATTAGAACTACATAGAAAATCTCAAATTAGAGCGGACTTTGTAGGTGCTGAAAACTCAACAGGTTTCCACAATCCTAGAGAAGCTTCAAGAATGCTTTTACAATCAGTTGATATGTCAAGACAAGGACAAACTAAGCTAGCAGAAATTGCAGCCAAAAATGGCATTAAAGATTTCAAAACTTCAAATTTAGGTTTTGAAGATATTCAAAAATTAAATCCGGGTGAAATTCACTATAAAGTAGATCTAAATGGCAATAAAGCAGGTGATCGCTACTATAAACACCAAGAAGTAAATGGTAATCCACCAGCAAAACTTCTTGAAGATGATAAAAATCTAAAACCTTATAATTATAAAGTAATAGATTAATCAAAATAAACCCTCGCAATCGAGGGTTTATTCTTTTATCAAACTTATATCCTCACCTTTTAAAATTTTATTCATAGTGTTCATAGCACACATTTTTCCACACATTGAACAAGAATTAAGCTCTTCAGGTTTTCTTTCATTAAACATTTTCTTAGCCTTTTCTCCATCAATTGCTAATTTAAACATTTTTTCCCAATCAATATCTTGTCTTGCTTTACTCATTTCATCATCTATTTTTCTTTCTTTGGGAAGCTTGGCTATATCTCCTGCATGAGCTGCTATTTTAGTTGCTACTATACCATCTCTTACATCTTCTAAATTTGGAAGTCTTAAATGTTCAGCAGGAGTTACATAACAAAGTATATCAGCGCCAGCTGCTGCTGCAACTGCTCCACCAATTGCTCCACTTATATGATCATATCCTGCACCTATATCAGTAACTAATGGTCCTAAAACATAAAATGGAACTCCATTGCAAATTCTTTTTTCAAGTTGCATATTAGCTTCTATTTCGTTAATAGCCATATGACCAGGTCCTTCTATCATTACTTGTACATCTTGAGCCCATGCTCTTTTAGTTAATAACGAAAGTTCGATAAGTTCAGCAATTTGAGCTCCATCACTTGCATCATGAGTACAACCGGGCCTTAGTGCATCACCCAAAGAAAGTGTCACATCAAATTCCTTACATATAGCAAGCAAATCATCATAATATTCATAGAATGGATTTTCAGCATCATTCATTTGCATCCAAGCATAAAGAACTGAACCTCCTCTTGAAACTATATTAGTAATCCTATCACACTCTTTAAAAACCCTAGCAGCACGAGAATTTATCCCTGCGTGAATTGTCATAAAATCCACTCCACTTTTAGCATGATGATATACTACATCTAAAAAATCTTTTGCTTTAATATCTTTTAAATCTTTTTCTAAAAAACCTACCGCATCATAAACAGGCACAGTACCTATCATAGCTTTTGAAGTAGCAATTAGCTCATCTCTAAAACGACTAGTTTTACCATAATTACTAAGATCCATAATAGCTTCTATATTAAATTTGTGAGCCAATTCTACCTTTTTCATCTCTTCACTATAATCTACACAATCATTTGAAACACCTAAATTTACATTTACCTTTGTTTTAAGTCCATAGCCAATACCATTTGGATCTAATGCTTTATGGTTAATATTTGCAGGAATGATGATTTTTCCACATGCTATATTTTCAAGTAAAAAACCTTCACTTACTTGTTCTTTTTGTGCAACAATTTGCATTTGCTTTGTGAAAATTCCTTCTTTTGCATAAGACATTTGAGTTTTCATTTGAATTTATCCTTGAAATAATTTTGGATAAATGAAGGGTATGTGAGTAGTTGATAAATTATCCCAACGCTAGTATTACCTAGTTCTGGTGCGGTCTAAGCTTTTAGCTTACTCTCAGCCTGTATCACAAGCTCCCGTCATTTATGCAAAAGAAGTATAGCAATAAATACAAAACAAAGTTTATTTTTTTGTTTGATTTTTAGCTTGCTTGCTAAAATGTAACAATTCTTCAGTAGTTTTAATGTAAAAAGGAATTTTTTTAAGACAGTATTTCAAAATTTCACTTGCGGCCAAAGCATCACTTAAAGCTCTATGATGCTTACTTTCAATACACAAAAACTCTTTTAGAGCATCAAGGCCGTATTTGGGACTTTCAATGCATTTTTTAGCTAAATCAATAGTACATAATCTTCTATTTAAAAGCACTCCAAAATCATTTTCATACATAGCTTTAGATATAAAATGATAATCAAAACGCACATTGTGTGCTACAAAAATGCTATCTTTTAAAAATAACTTAAAATCATTTAACACAGCTTTCAAAGAAGGAGCATTTTCTACCATATCTAAACTAATCCCAGTTAATTCTGTAATATTTTCAGGTATGCTTTCTACTTTTACAAAACTCTCAAATCTATCAATTTCTTTATAATTTTGAATTTTTACAGCACCTATTTCTAAAATTTGACCACTTTTTATCCCGCCAGTACTTTCAATATCTACAACACAAAATATCTCATCTTTTATTTTTGTATTTTTACTTTTTAAACACAAACAATTTTGTGCATTAAGCTCTACCCCTAGTCCTAAAAGCTCAAAAATATATAAATCAAAATCATAGTGGTTTAATTCTTCTATTTTTGCAAGTTCTCTTAAAACCCAAGGAAAAGGTTTATTTTCTTTGCTTAGCTTGATGATTAAATCATCGATTTGTTGTTGGCTCAAAATTCAAGCTTTAAAGAATTAATTGCTGTTTTTTTATCTTGCGAAGAAAAAATATAACTACCCGCGACTAAAATATCAGCTCCTGCTTCATCCAAATCAGGTGCATTTAAGCCATTTACCCCACCATCAACCTCTATAAAAACTTTAAGATTTTTCCTATCTATCATTTCTCTTAACTGGCGAATTTTATTATACACCAAAGGTAAAAAACTTTGGCCGCCAAAGCCTGGATTAACACTCATTAAAAGCACCATATCTACAAATTCTAAAATATGTTCTATGCTTGAAACTGGAGTATGTGGATTTAATACAATAGCAGGATGAATGCCGTTTTTTCTTATATACTCACACACCCTAATAGGATGGTTTTCAGCTTCTAAATGAAAACTAATAAATTTTGGTTTTATAGGTATAAATAAATCTACAAAACTACTAACATTATGCACCATTAAATGCACATCTAAAGGTACTGAAGTAATTTTTGAAATATTTTCAATCACACAAGGACCAAAAGTAAGATTTGGCACAAAATGTCCATCCATCACATCAATGTGCAACAAATCAGCTCCCGCTTGAGATACTTCTTTAATCTCATTTTCTAAGTTTAAAAAATTTGCAGACAATAAACTTGGCGCTACATACATTATATATCTCCAATAAAATAAAAAATAATTTTATCATACTTATTATCAAATTTTCTTTATGTATTTTTAATAATATTTGATTTTTTTAAGCTTGCTTTAGATATAATGCTAAAAATTATTTTTATTTCATAAGGAAAAATTTATGTCAAGAATTTGCCAAATTACAGGAAAAGGACCTATGGTAGGTAACAATGTTAGCCATGCTAACAACAAAACTAAAAGACGCTTTTTGCCAAATTTAAGAACAGTTCGTATTACTTTAGAAGATGGAACTACTAGAAAAGTTAGAGTTGCTGCTTCAACTTTAAGAACACTTAAAAAACAGAGTAGCAAATAATCCTTAATATAAACGAGGAATTATTATGTCTTTTTTGAAAAAGCTACAAAAATTCCTCAATTGGTCCCCTTCTCCAAAACCTTCAATCAACCTCAATGACGAGCTTTACGAGCAACTTAGATTTTTAAGAATTCCTCTTATTGCTGTCGTAATAATGACACTAATTGGAGCTTTTGGTTATATGCTTACAAGTAATTATAATCTCAATGATGCTATTTACCAAGCTGGTATGACATTTACCACTTTAGGCTACACTGAAGTCAATCCCATACCAACAGCGGGTAGAATTTTTACCGTTATATATGTATTATTAACTTTTACAATATTTACTTTTTGCATGGGTTTAGTGATAGAAATAGTAAAAAAAGGAATCTTGTCTAAAATAATCAAGGAGAGAAGAATGCTTCATAAAGTTGCAAGATTAAAAAATCATTTTGTAATATGCTATCACAATGATTTTACCATAGAACTAGCACAGCAATTCAAAGAAAATCACATTCCTTTTGTTGTTGTTGATGAAATAGAAAATTTTAGCGAGATAGCTGAAAAATATAATTATCCTTATTATATAGAAAGTGCTCCACATACAAATATAGCCTTTTTAAAGACCAATCTTTCTAGCGCAAAAGGTGTAATTACTCTTAGCAATAACATAGCAGATAATATAGCCATCATTGCTTCAGTGAGATTGTTTGAAAAAGAATTACAAAGAATCAATCCTTATTTTATACTAGCTAGCTCAAGCAATGAAGACGAAACTGAAAAACTAAAAAAACTTGGAGCAAATTCCATAGTTTCTGCTACAAAATTGGTCGCACAAAGACTTAGTGCTATGTCAGCAAGACCTGATATGGAAAATTTATTAGAAAATTATCTTTACAAAAAAAATAGCCCTATTGATTTAGAAGAGGTTAAAATTCCTGACGAGTCATGGGTAAGATTTAAAAGACTAAAAGAAATCCATTTAAGAGATATGGCAAATGTTAGCATAGTAGGAATTTTGGAAAATAAAAAATTTACCCCTATGCCAAGAGGAGACACTTTAATAGGCACTGGTGCAAAATTGTTAATCGTTGGTACAGCAGATAGTATAAAAATAGCTAAAAAGATTATTAAAAATAAACAAAAACCTGACGAGTTAAAATACATTTAACTTATTTAAGCTATAATCAATAACAATAAAATTTCAAAAAAAGGAGGCTTACATGCTACATGAATTTAGGGATTTAATCACCGAGTTAAAAGGCAAGGATATGCATTTTGATAAGTTGTTTGAAGAGCACAACAAACTTGATCACAAAATCAAAGATGCAGAAGAAGGTAGAATTCATCTAGATAGCTTAGAAATAGCAAATCTAAAGAAAGAAAAGTTAAAATTAAAGGATGAATTAAATACTTATTTATCAAATTATAAAAAATAATTTCTACCGATTTTTTTAACTTTTAAGGATTAAATATGTTTGGAAAAAAAAGTCAATTATCACAAGACTTTGAAAATTTACAAAATAAAATCAAAGAACTAGAAGAAGAAAACAAAAGACTTCTTTCAGAAAAACAAGAATTAATTAAAAATTATGAAAAACAACTTCAAGGAAATTGCGGAAAAACTGAACTTGAAACAAATCTTTTGGAAATGCTATTAAATGGTGTTTTAAAAGGTATTGCAAATGTTCAAAGTGATATGCAGGAAAATGTTAATAAAGCGGAAATGATTTCTCAATATTCTGATTCCTCTTTAAAAGATATGCAAGAGTTAAATTCAATAACTCACTCTATCATATCTTCACTTCAAAGCATTATAGAATCAGCTAATCGCTCAAGAGATACAGCGGGAAATTTACACCGCAGCGTTGATGAGATCACTAATGTTATTAACTTAATCAAAGATGTATCCGATCAAACCAATCTTTTAGCACTAAATGCCGCAATCGAAGCTGCTAGAGCAGGAGAACACGGCAGAGGCTTTGCTGTTGTTGCTGATGAAGTAAGAAAACTTGCTGAAAAAACACAAAAAGCAACTTCTGAAGTAGAATTAAATATTAACCTATTAAAACAAAATGCTGATGAGATGTATGGACAAAGTGAACAAGTAGAAAAAGTATCATTAGAATCTAATGAGCATATAGTAAAATTCTCTAGTAATTTTGCTCAATTAATTTCTAATGCAAATTCAACTAGTTCTCACGCTAAAAGCATTACCTCTGAAATATTCATATCACTAGCAAAACTAGATCATATTGCATTTAAATTAAATGGATATAATGAAATTATTCATGCTTCAGGAAAAACTTTATCTGATCATTTAAGTTGCAGACTTGCAAAATGGATTGCTGGTATTGGCAAGGAAAGATTTTCTAGCGGAAGAGCTTTTGGTAAGTTAAATTTACCACATCAAAAAGTACATGAAAATATGAACCAAGCCGTTGCTTTAGCACATAATGAAGATACAAGTGATAAACTAGTACAAAATCAAATTTTAGATAAATGCTCTAATGCTGAAAAGGCTTCTGAAGATTTATTTGGAATCTTTAAAGAAATGCTTGATGAAAAAGATCTAAATATTGAAAATAAAGAGGAAAAATAAAAAGAGGTAAGATTAATTCTTACCCTTAAACCATAAATACACATACTCAAGTAAAGGCGTTTTTATAGGATTTTCTTTAGAAAACTTTTCAAAATCTTTTCTTTTTATCCATACTGCTTGGATATCTTCCCCCTCAATTCCACCACCATTACCAATTTTATCATCTTCATTAATTTCAGCAAAAAATAAAAATTGTCTACTAACGCCTGAACCAAAACCTGTATAAAATTCCCCTATTTTTTCTACAACCTTAGGAGCATAACCTAGTTCTTCAATACATTCTTCTTTAGCTATTTCCTCTAAACTCAAATCTTTATCAACAAGACCTGAACAAAGCTCTATGCTAAATCCCATCTCGTTTAAATTTAAGTTATTGCGTTTTTGATAATCCCATAAAGGAATTCTAAATTGCTTTACAAAAACAAAAGAATCTTTTTGAGTATGATATAAAAAAACAGAAACACTATCTAATGCTTCTATAAAATCCCAAGTGTATTTTTTGTTATCTTTACCTATATAAGTATATCTTTTAGGTTTAATATATTTTGAGTTAGAAAATTGCTCTTCTTGTAAATTTTTCATGTAAAATCCTTATAATTTTACATCTATTATAACAAAATAAAACGAGTATGAAAAAATATAAAAGAATTTAAAAGAGTTGCTATAAAAAGCAACTCCAAAAAGAAGTAGAAAAGATGGTATTACATCATACCACCCATACCTCCCATACCGCCCATACCACTCATATCAGGCATAGCAGGTTTATCTTCTTTAATTTCGCTAATTGTAGCTTCAGTTGTTAAAAGCATACTAGCTACTGATACCGCATTAAGTAAGGCTACTCTTTCTACTTTAACAGGATCGATAATACCGCTTTCAAGCATATTTACATATTCACCTTTTGCAGCATCAAAACCAGTATTTTCTTCTTTACTATTTTCTACTGTATTTACAACTACACCAGCATCAAATCCAGCATTTTCAGCAATTTGTCTTAAAGGTGCTCTTAATGCTCTTTCTACAATAGCTGCACCAATAGCTTCATCACCTTGCAAATTTAAGCTGATTTTTGATTTTGCTTTGATTAATGCAGCACCACCACCTATTACTATACCTTCTTCAACTGCAGCTTTTGTAGCACTTAATGCATCATCAACTCTATCTTTTTTCTCTTTCATTTCAGTTTCAGTAGCCGCACCAACTTTAATCACCGCTACACCACCGCTTAATTTAGCTAATCTTTCTTGTAATTTTTCTCTATCATAATCTGAACTTGTTTCAGCAATTTGAGCTTTGATTTGGTTAATTCTTGCATCAATATTTGCTTTTTCACCTGCGCCATTTACAATAGTTGTATTGTCTTTATCAATAATCACGCTTGAAGCTTGACCTAAATCTTGAATACTAGCACTTTCTAAAGTTCTTCCAAGCTCTTCAGAAATCACTTCACCACCTGTTAAAATAGCAATATCTTCAAGCATAGCTTTTCTTCTATCGCCAAAGCCAGGAGCTTTAACTGCTGAAATATTTAAAACACCTCTTAATTTATTTACAACTAAAGTTGCCAAAGCTTCGCCTTCAATGTCTTCAGCTATAATTAAAAGTGGTTTTCCTGTTTTTTGAATTTGTTCTAAAATTGGTAATAAATCTTTTAAGTTGGCAATTTTTTTATCAAATAACAAAATAAAAGGATTTTGCAATTCAGTTGTCATTTTTTCAGTATTTGTAATGAAATATGGGCTTAAATAACCTCTATCAAATTGCATACCTTCAACTACATTTAATTCATCATTGATTGATTTTGCTTCTTCAACAGTGATAACACCATCTTTTCCAACTTTTTCCATAGCATCAGCGATTAAATTTCCGATTTTCTCGTCTGAATTTGCAGAAATTGTCGCAACTTGAGCTATTTCTTTTTTATCTTTAACTTCACGAGAAAGTTTTTTAAGTTCAGCTACTATAGCTTCGCAAGCTTTATCCATACCTCTTTTAACTTCGATAGGATTAGCACCTGCTGTAATATTTCTCAAACCTTCTTTAAAAATAGCATGTGCTAAAACTGTTGCTGTTGTTGTTCCATCGCCTGCTTGATCAGCTGTTTTACTAGCTACTTCCCTAACTAAAGAAGCACCCATATTTTCTAAAGAATCTTTTAATTCCACTTCTTTAGCTACACTCACACCATCTTTTGTGATAGTTGGAGCACCAAAACTTTTTTGGATTAATACATTACGACCGCGTGGCCCCATAGTGACTTTTACAGCATCATTAAGTTTTTTAACACCTTCATAAAGTTTATTTCTTGCTTCATCTGAAAAAAATATTTCTTTTGCCATTTTTTATCCTTTTTTATTTAATAATCCCTAAAACATCTTCAACATTAAGAACTAAATACTCTTCATTATCAAGTTTAATTTCAGTTCCACCGTATTTTGCAAACATTACTTTATCATTTACCTTAATATCTTCTATTTCTTTGCTTACTGCAACAACTTCACCATTTAATGGTTTTTCTTTAGCATTATCTGGTATAATAATCCCAGAAGCAGTAGTTTTCATTTCTTCTAAGCGTTTTACTAAAATACGCTTTCCTAGAGGTTGAAAATTCATTTTTTATCCTTTCTAAAATGTGCCATTTTTAGCACTCTTTGTTTTTGAGTGATAGAATTATACATTAAAGAAAGTTAATTGTCAATAAATTAAGTAAAATATATCATATAAGTTTAGTCTATATCACTAAATTTATATGATATATCATTATAAAGGTTTCTCATGAAAAAAATTCTTTACATTCTTTTAGGTGTAGTGTGTATAGCATTTCTAGCTATATATACATTATTATTTACAAGCATGGGTAATGCTTTTTTAAAGCCAAGAATCGAAACGATTATTGCTCAAAAAAGTGGTATGAATGTTAAATTTGAAAATTTTAAAATTAGTTTTTCACAACTTGACATTAAAGCAAATATTGATGATAAATTTTTTGCTAACATAGAAGGTGGCATATCACCTTTAAGACTAGGATTTGATTTAAACTATCTTTTAGGACTTAAACAAAACTATATTCAAAATCTTGGCTTAAAAAGCGATAAAGATTTTACATTTAAAGGTAGTGCCATAGGTAAAAGTAGTAATTTTTCAGTAAAAGGCAATGGATTTTTGTTTGATTCTAATCTTAGCTTAGATGCAAAAATTGTTGATTTTTCTCCTATAAATCTTGAATTTATTGGTAAAAATATAGATTTGGCTCAAATTTTAGATTTTGCTAATCTACCAAGATATGCTCAAGGAAAAATTAGTATTATAAGTGATATACAAGCTAAAGATTTAAAACCAAATGGTAATGCTTTGATTAATTTTTACACAAGTTCTATCAATAATACTCTAATTGAAAAAGATTTTAATCTAAGCTTACCAAAACAAAGCTATATAAAAGGTGAAATAAGATCTTTAATCCAAAGCAATGAAGTTATTTCTAAAAGTGAAATTTTAAGCAACTTCTTCAAACTTTATACACAAAAAAGCATTTATGATATAGCAAAACAAAGCTTAACTAGTGATTTTGATATCAAAATAGATGATTTTAATCAATTTTCATCTCTAGCCAAAATGAAACTCCAAGGTAAAAGTCAAATTCAAGGTAATTTAATTTTTGCAAACAATCAATTGCAAAAATTAGATGCTGACTTACTTGGATTTGGTGGTAACTTAAAAGCTGTTTTAGAAAATAATAATCTTAATATCAATACAACTAATATAGAAGTAGCAGAACTTTTAAAAACCATATCCATACCTGCTTTTATTAATTCTAAATTAGTTTTAGATTTAAAAGCACAAGGGCTTGATTTTAAAAATTTCAATCTAAACACTAGGTTAAACAATGCAAATATAAATGTTATGGAATTTAAAAAACTAAGCAATCTTGATTTTCCAAAAACAAATTTTAACTTACAAGCTAAAGCAAATGCGAAAAATTCTTTGATTGATTATGAAGCTTTACTTGATTCAAACATAGCAAAAATACCTCAACTAAAAGGTTCATATAACCTTACAAACAAAGATTTAAACGTACAAATTAGTGCTTTTGTGGATAATCTTAACAAATTAAAACCTTTAACCAAACAAGATCTCAATGGACCTTTAAATTTAGATGCCAAAGTTGATCTTAAGTCAAATCAAATTCAAAATCTTGATGCAAATATTAAAATCATGCAAGGGCTTATCAATGCAAAATCCAATGGAAAAAATTTACAAGCGAAAGTTGATAATATAAAATTAGAACAACTTTTTCCTTTGATAGGACAAAAAGTTTTAGCATTTGGTGATGTAAATGCAGATATTGACTTAAAGTCACTTGATTTTAACAATATTAATGGTGATTTTAAAGCAAATATTAATTCTTCTTTTAATGAAGTAGAATTATCTAAACTTTTAGAAAAAAAATTTCCAAAGAATACTTCAGCAAAAATCAATCTTGATGGAAAAATTTCTAAATCAATCATTGATTTTAACGCTAAAGTTCTAAGTTCATTTGCAAATATTAATTCATTAAAAGGTAAATTTGATCTTAATCAAATGGCTCTAGCAAGCACTTATAATATATCATTGCAAGATTTTTCTAAGTTAGGATTTTTAGTTGATAGAAACTTAAAAGGCAAGGCTGATTTTGAAGGAAAATTTGATTTTAAAAACGCTTTAATAGATGCAAGTATTAATAGTAAAAATATATTTAACGGCTCGTTAAATGCCACTTTAAAAAATAATATTTTTAACGCTAAAATGCAAAATACCGATCTTTCAAATTTAACTCAAAGCTTAGATTTACCTGATTATTATCAAGCAAAATCAAATTTAAGTATTGACTATAATCTTTTAAAAGAAAGTGGTGTGGTGCTAATGAATTTAGCCGATGGGCGACTTAAGAAAAATCTCATCACAGGTGCTTTAATGTTACTTTTACAAAAAGATATCACTCAAGATGTATATCGCAACGGTGAAGCCAAAATAAATATCAACAAAAATCTTATAGATTTAAATTTAAACCTAGTGGCTGATAGAAGCAATATAAATATTAGCAAAGGTAAGGTTGATACAAAAAGTACCAAATTAAACATTCCCTTTAATATCGTCATTGATAGAGCAAACTTCAAAGGTGTTATAAAAGGAACAACGCAAGATCCTAAAGTAAGTCTTGATACAAAAAGTGTTGTAAATTCTATTGTTAATACAATAGGTGGAAATGCTAGTGATGGTGCTAAAAATACAGGTAAAAAAGTAGATCAAGCAATAGATAAAATTTTTAACAAACTCTTCTAATAAATCTAGCCTTTAAAAAAGGCTAGATTTTTTAAAATAAACCAAATTTACCATCTTTTTTCTTATATAGCACTCTCATTTTTGCATCTATGTCATTAAAAACTAAAAATATATCTTTACTTGCTTTTAATTTTTCCAACGCTTCTTCAATTTCCAAAGGCTTATATAGCTCAAGTTCTGTTGGAACTATCTCATCTTCCTCAATCAAGCTCGGTAATACTAAATTTTCTTTTATCTCATCTTGATGTTTATGGGTAATATTTTTATCATGCAATCTTCTTAAAACCTTAGAAATTCTATCAGTAGCTAAATCTATAGCAGCGTATAAGTCTTTATCTTTTTGCTTTACAACCACTGTATTAATACCGGCTAGATTAATGCTAAATTCAGCCCAAAATCCTTTCTTTCCATGCCTTTCATCAGCACTTATAACACAACGCGCAGAAATCACATCTAAGCCATATTTACTTAAAGCATCAAAGCTTTTTTCCACATACTCTTTTATAGACTCAGTTAGCTCAAATTGCTTTCCAACTATACTTGTATTCATTACTTCTCCTTTTTATGAAGTTAAATACATTATAGCACTTTAATCGTAAAAAAAATAACTTTTTAAATAAAAAATAAATTTAAAATTTTAAAGGATCTAGAATAAATACACCATCCTCTGAAAGTTTTTTACCTTGAAAGTGTGTTTTACAAAAAGAAACAATTAAAGCATGAAAAATTTGATAAAGCTCATATAATTTACATTCTTTTTTTAATAAAACACACAATTCTTGTTGATTTTTAGCTATGTCTTTTTTTAAAAAATCTGCCAACTCATCATAACTTTGACACTCATAGCCTAAATAATTAGCTATTTTTGCACTATAAGCATCAACTACTAAAACTTCTTTTTTGCATATATAATTTAAAATTCCATCAGCACTTTCTTGACCAAAACCCTTAATATCCAAAAGCCATTCTCTATCAACTTCTTCTTTAAAAAGCTCAAAAGAATTAAAATATTGAAAATATTTTTGAGTAAAATTTTTAATATATTTTGCCTTAGTATTATAAAATCCACTTGGCTTTATTAAAAACGCTAAATCTTGAGTATTTAAATTTGATAAATCTTCTATTTTAGTAATATTTGCTTGTTTTAAATTTATCAAAGCTTTCAATACATTTTTCCAGTTTGTATTTTGAGTTAAAACTACAGAAATTAAAATTTCAAACTCACTTAAAGTATTATTTTCTAGCCATTCAAAATCTTTATAATCAATATTTGCATTAACTAAAGCTTTAAAAATTTCATATCCACTCATGCTTTTTCACTCTTTCTTAAATGCATCAAAATAGCCTCAATTACATCATCATCGTCTTTACTTTTTGCTTTAATGACTTCTTTGCTCTCATCATCTTTTACAAAACAAATATTTTGTTCATAATTGCTCACTAATTTATAATGTTTGCTAGCTAAAATTTTTATGATGATTAAATCCAAAAACTGCTTTGTGAAGATATCAGGTCTTCCAAAACGATCATTCATCTCACTTTCTATCTCATAAACTTCATTAGCACTCATACACTTACTAAGTCTTCTGTAAAGTTCTAATCTCAAACGATCTTCGCTAATATACTCACTATTTAAAAAAGCATTGATATTAAGCTTTAGATCTATTTTTTTCTCTTTAATTTCTTCTTTTTTACTTAATTTATTAATCTCATCTTCTAACATTTTAAGATACAAGCTATAGCCAATTTGCTCTATATGCCCACTTTGATCTACGCCTAATAAATTTCCACCACCACGAATTTCTAAATCATGGTAAGCAAGCACGCTTCCTGAACCTAAATAAGAATTACTCTCTAAACTCGTAAGTCTTTTTAAAGAATCTTTTGTGATTTTTTCCTTATCTTCAATCAAAAAATAACAATATCCTTGCTTAGCACTACGCCCTACTCTTCCTCTAAGTTGGTGTAAATCAGCCATACCAAAGCGATCTGAATTTTCTACTATGATAGTGTTTGCATTTGCCAAATCAATACCACTTTCAACTATAGAAGTACAAAGCAATAAATCATATTCTTTATTTTCGAATTTAATCATTTCTTCTTCAGTAATTTTTGCATCAATTTTAGAATGCAAGATTAAAATTTTTAAATTTGGAAACAAATCTAAAAGATATTTTTTACACTCATCAATACTTGCTATATGATTGTGTATATAAAAAATCTGTCCTGCTCTTCTTAATTCTCTTGAAATAGCTTCTTTAATCAAAGCATCACTACTTTCTCTAACAAAGGTACGCACATCCAAACGATCCTCAGGTGGAGTTTGTAAAACACTATATGACTTTAAAGAGCTAAGAGCTTGATTTAAACTTCTTGGTATAGGCGTTGCCGACATAGATAGAATATGTGAATTTTTACTTAGTTCCTTGAGTTTTTCTTTTTGTTTTACACCAAATTTATGCTCCTCATCTATCACGACTAAACCCAAATTTTCACACTCAACCCCTAAAAGAGAATGCGTTCCAACCACTACACAAGGCTTATTTTCTTTTAAAAATGCTAAAACTTGTTTTTTTTCTTTAGCACTAGTAAAACGATCTAGCTTAAAAACCTCTATATCAAAAGAATCAAATCTTCGTTTTAAGGTTTTAAAATGCTGGGCTGAAAGCAAAGTAGTTGGCACAAAAAATAAAGCCGTATAACCACTTTTTACACAAGTAAATATAGCGTTCATAGCAACTTCTGTTTTACCAAAACCCACATCGCCACTTAAAAGCCTATCCATCACCTGCATACTTTTTAAATCTTGAGTGATTTCTTGACAAACTTGACTTTGATCTTTAGTGTAAAAAAATCCTGCCTTATTGATAAATTCATCTTGTAATTCTTGAGAAATTTTTAATTCTTTTGCTTTTATCAAAGCTCTAGCCGCTGCTAAAGAAACTATATTTGAAGCAATGGCAAATAATTTTTCTTTTAATCTTTCCTTGATTTTTAAAAAACTTCCTTTTCCAAGCTTATCAAGTAAAGGCACACCACCACTTACACCGATATATTTATCAATCATATATAAATTTTCAACAGGTAATAAAAGCTTATCGTTATTTAAATACCCAAGAGCGACAAATTCTTTTTTTGCTCCCGCTATTGCAATAATCTCAAGACCTAAAAATTTAGCTACACCATAATCTTCATGCACAACAAAATCCCCAACCCTAAGCTCATCTATTACCAAGCTTGCTTTTCTAACTCTTTTATTTTTTTCTTTTTTATTTAAAGATATGATAAGCTCATCTTGAGTACTTAAATTAATTCTTTCTTGGGATATTTTTAATTTAATATTTGAAAATTCTTGTAAATTTAAAGCTTTAAACAAAGCTTCATTTTTTGCTAAAATAGTAATTTTTTTATCTTTGTGAAAAGTGAAAAAATCATAATTATAAGAACTTACCAAATCTTTATAAAATTTTGGTTCAGATAAAATATTTTGATTGATTTTACTAATATCTTCTTCAAAATCATTTACATCAAATTTTTTTATACTTACAAAATTTAAATCTAAATAATCACAAAAATCATCAACACACCAAAAACCTAAAGAATTAACATCATTTATAATACTTTGGCTTTGGAAATTTTGAATTTTTTCTTGTAAATTTTCATATTGCTCTTGACTAAAAGCACTCAAAAAAGGACAAATTTCTATATTGGAGAGTTCAGTAGGGATTGATTTTTGTGTATGTATATCAAAATATCTTATACTTTCTATCTCATCTGAAAAAAGTAAAATTCTGAAAGGTTGTTCTTCATTAATCGCAAAAATATCTATAATATCCCCGCGTATTGAAATTTCACCCTTATCTTGAACTATATCTACAAACTCATATCCACTATGTAAAATTTCTTCTTTAAATTTCTCTAAAGCAAGAAGTGAATTTCTTTTAAGAATAATGTTTTTTAGATGCTTTTTACCTGGTAACTTTTGCAAAATTGTTTTTATAGGAGATATTAAAATTTTATTTTCATTTTCTTTATGATAAGCATTTAATACTTTACAAATTTCAAAAAGTTCTTTAGAAAAAGAGCGTAAACCGCTACCAAATTCTGCTCTAAAATCAGGTAAAATAAAAGTTTTTAATTTTAAAAATAAGCAAACTTGAGCTAATTCATCTGTTTCTTTATCATTCTCACAAATTATTAACTCAGTTTTATTACTTAATAAATATTCATATAATTTAGCTTGCATTTTCTGAATTTTCTATACTCACATCAATAGTTGCAAGCTCTTCTTCTTTTTCAATTATTTTACTACTTCCGTTAAATTTCCCACCATTTTCAATACTTAATTGTTTAACTATGATATTACCATTAAGCACACCGCCGGATAAAATTTCTAAAGAATCAACTTGCATTTCTCCCTCAAAAACTCCATTGATTACTATTTTACTTGCCTTAACTTGTCCTTTTAAAACACCACTTTTACCTATCACTATCACATTAGAAGAATTAATTACTCCTGTAATTTCTCCATCTAAATGAAGCATAGAATCAAAATAAAATTTTCCTTCTATTTTTGCTCCGTTTGAAATGACTGTAGTTTCGGATACTGCAGCAATAGAGCCTTTATTAAAGATTGCCATGGCACTCTCCTTTCTTTTTCAAAAATTTGTTCATAGTTTTTTCGGTTTAAATCTATAAAAATCTTAGGATCTAAAAGTTTATTAATAAATCTAACCTCATAATGCAAATGCGGGCCCGTAGAAAGACCTGTATTTCCCGTATAACCCAACAAATCACCTTTTTTTACAAATTGCCCTGCTTTGACAACATCCTGACGCGTCATATGTGCATAAACCGTTTTAAAACCAAAATTATGGATCAAAATCACTGAGTAACCATAACCATTATTGCTATATGCAGCGTATTCAACCACTCCATTTGCAGGCGCATAAATAGGAGTTTTTAAAGCTGCTCTTAAATCAATACCTGGATGAAATTCTTTTTTATTTAATATAGGATGATGGCGCCATCCGAAATTACCTGTGACTCCATTATCTTCTATCACATGACCATTTGGAATTTGTGTTAAAAATAAATAAGCTTGATCATTAGTAAGTTTGACTTTTTCTAATCTTTCTGGTATATCTAAACTTTCATCTTGTTTTAAGCCTAAATTATCCTCAATATCTGCAAGTTGGGTTTGGAGTTCATCATATAAGGCTGTTTTTTCTTCTAAACTTTTTTGCATACTCTCATTTTGAGAAAACAATTTAGTATTCTTTGAAGATAATATTTCTTGTTCTTTTAAAAGCTCTGAACGCTTATCTGCTAGATAATTAATATATAAAGCACCTAAAACTATAACAACAAAAACAAAAGTAGTAAAATAAATTATTACTTTTTTTTATAATCTGACTTAATAAAAAATGTCTAGAACCATTTACATCTGTAATAGTTAGCGTAAATTTATCTTTCATTATAGCCTCTTAAAAATTTTTCTACCAATACAAAAGAACCAAAAACTAAATATAACTCATCTTTTTTTATTTGTTCAAATTTTTGATAAACAATATCTAATTTTTCTAAATTTTCTAGCAAAACAGAACCCGCCAAAGGTCTATCTTTACTTTCATAATCATAAATTTCAACTATTTTTATTATAGGTTTTAAAACCTTTAAAATTTTATAAGAATCTTTATCTAAAAAGCAATTATAAACTAAATGAACTTTTTTTTCCTTGAAAATTTCAACTAAAGCTAAAGCCGCCATTTCATTATGTCCTACATCAATAAAAATATTTTGACTTATTTGCTCGCACCTTCCTTTTAAATCAAGTTTTGGTAGATTTTTGATACTTTGAATTAATTCTTTTTCATTTTTAGCACAAATTTTAGAAAAAGCTTCTAAAGCTAAAAAAAGATTATCTTTTAAAAAAGTTGCAAAACTGTGCTTTTGAATATATTCTTGCACATAAGGATTAATAAAATTATTTTTTTCTAGCAAACTAATACTTAAACTAGCTCGTTTTAAATTTGCTATTTTTTGAGCCAAATTTAATACTTTTGCTTCTTGCTTATGATTAATTAAAGCTCTGGCACTCATGGCTTTTAATTTTGTTCTTGCTATTTCTTCTAAATTTTTACCTAATAAATCTTGATGATCAAATCCTATTTTAGTAAAAATACTAAAATCTATTTCAAAAACACTTGTCGCATCATACTCCCCACCTACTCCGGCCTCTAAAATCACATAATCACAATCTTTAAAAATAAAAAAAGCTAAAAAAGTAGCGTATTCAAAATAACTAAGTTTTTTTACATCTTCCAAAAAAACACTTTCTAGTTTTTCATGCGCTTTTTCTAAAAGTTCATTGCTTGCAATTTTGCCATTTAACCAAAATCTTTCATTAAATTCAAAAATATGTGGACTTGTATAATGACCTACTTTATATCCTTGCTCTAAAAGTAAAAGCGCTAAAAATCTACCCGTACTTCCTTTACCATTAGTGCCAATAATTTGGATATTTTTAGTTTTTGGAATAAATTTTTTATACTTCTCATACATGCTAAACATAAAAAATCTACTAATTTTTTGCACATACATAGTTTTTTGTGAAAGTGTTTGTTGAAATTTCATGCTAAGCTTTTTGGATTAATTCTTTTAAAATATCACCATCTGGAAATTCTTTTTTTTCTATGTAAGAAGATGATAAAATAAGTTTAACTACTTCTTCTTTATAAATAAATTTATAATCATCTATAAGCTTTAAGGCTTTTTCTATAAAAATCTGAGCACTTTCTAAATTTTTACCTGGAAGTATAACCAAATAAGAACTTTCATCTAAAATCCAAATTTCACCCATATCTTTACATAAATCTTTAAGTATCTTTTTAAACTTTCCACTAATTGCCTTAAAACTATCAACACCATAAACATTAATAACATGCTCTATATTATTAATTTTAAAAAAACATAATGCATAATTAACAGCATAAAGCTTATAGTTTTCATCAAGTTTTTTAAGTTCTTGAGCAAGACTCCACTGCTCTCTTTGCTCATCATCACTTGTAGCTTGAATTTGAGTTTTAATTTGCGCTATTTGCTCGTTTGCATACAAAAGTTTATCTTTTAGTGTATCAAAATTAATTTGAACATTACCATTTTCATCTTTAGTTAAAGCATTAATAAATTTCACATCTTCTTGGCTGTTATCATAAAGCTTTGATACCATTTCATTTAAGCTTTCTAAGTGCTGATTAAAAAAAGAAAGGTTTTTTTGTATATAATATTTATCTGTTGCTTCTTTTTTTTGCAACATTAAATAATACTCATGTGCAAATTCTTTCCTGGCAATTAATTTAGGATTTTCTTTTAAATTTTGTTTAAACTGCTCAAGCTCTTTACTTGCTCCAAACAAAGACTCCAAAGAAGCTAGTAAAAGTTCAGCCTGCTTCTCATAAGATCTCTCCTTTAACATAACAATGAGTTTTTCAACTAAAGTGTGAAAATCCAAAAACGCTCGAATATTAAATTCTTCTAATTTTTTTAAAAGCTCATAATCCTCATAAGATTTTTCAAGCTCTCTCCATTTAGCCCTTAAAAGATATATGGTTTCTAAATCCATAGCTTGAGATAATCTGTGTTGAGTAATTTTTGCTAATTCTTTGATTTTTTTATCTTTGCTAATACTAAGCTGTTGCACAATCAAATCAAGCAAAGCATAAACATCTTCATATTTTCTACTTACTTGCCTATTAAGTCTAGAAACTAAAAACATCAAAAACTCATCAATAGTTCGAATGCTTTTTCCTTTTAGCTCTTGCTTATAAATATCATCTAAAAGATTAGTATATTTTTCTATCCTTGCTTTATTAAAACTCATCACTCCCGCTTTTTTAGCACATTCTTCAAATACCTCACTATAATTTTCAGGAGTTGGATGCAACTTACGCTCTTTTAATTTTATCAATGTTTCTTTTGCAATCTCATTGATATGACTTGCCATTTATTTATAACCCCTAATAGCTATGATAGAAACAAATTCATCAAAAGCTTCACTTGATGCATTTTTAATTGCTTCAAATCTAGCTTGATCGCTAATAATAGAATTTGGATTAATATCAAAATTATAACTTCCCTTGGTATTTACAACTTCTTCTTTACCATTTTTATAACGCATAAGAAATTCCAAGTAAAGCTCTGCTTTATAATTAACTACATAACCATTTCTATCATACACTATAGGATGAAATTCTAACTTTTTCATCGTAACTATAATAGAACTATCTGCATTATGCTCATCTGTGACTTTTCTGCCAAGCTTATTAAGCATAGCTTCTCTTAAAATATCTGTTATATAAACACTATTTTCGGGATCTTGTTTACTAATATTGATTTTCAAAAATACATTTTCACCCAAAACCCTACTTGCCATTTGAGATGATGGGATATATCCACAAGATATAATAAAAAAAGCAAAAAAAGATATTAAATATTTTTTCATTTAACCACCAAATTTACCAATTTCTTATCAATATAAATTTCTTTTACAATGGTTTTTCCTTCTAGCCATTTTGCAACATTTTCTTTAGCCAAAGCTAAAATCTCATCTTCTTTAGCCTCTGAATTTATTTCAATCTGTGCTCTTTTTTTACCATTAACACTAATAGCTATATTAAAACTATCTTTTACAAAAACTTCTTCTTTTATTTTTAATACTTTAAAATTTTCACATTTAAACAAATGCTCGCTAAGCTCAAAACAAACATGAGGGATAATAGGCTCTAAAATATTTAAAATAATATAAAAAGCTTCTTTTAAAACTTCTTTATGATTTATAGCATTTAAGGCATTTAAAGCTTCCATACATGCAGCTATTAAGGTATTAAAGGCAAAACTTTCTTCATAAACTTCAAAAGATTTTTTCAAAGCTTCATATACTTTTAATCTAGCATATTTTTCTTCTTTATTTAAACTTTGATGATCAATTTCTTGTAATTTTCCACATTCTAAACTCATAGCCTTTTCATAAAGCCTATTGATAAATTTAAACGCACCCTCTAGCGCACTATCGTTCCATTCAAGTTCTTTAGCAGGTGGTGCAGCAAACAATATAAACAATCTTGCACTATCTGCTCCATATTTTTCTATAATATAATCAGGATCAACTACATTACCCTTAGATTTACTCATCTTAGCACCATCTTTAGTGACCATTCCTTGGGTTAAAAGTCTATTAAAAGGCTCATCATCTTTTAAATAACCCAAATCTCTAAGTGCTTTTTGGAAAAATCTAGCATAGAGTAAATGCAATATCGCATGTTCAATCCCGCCAATATATTCATCAACATTCATCCAATAATTAACACTTTTTTCATCCACCGCTTTTTCTTGCCATGTTTTATCATCACTTGCAAAACGCGCAAAATACCAAGAACTTTCAAAGAAAGTATCTAAAGTATCGCTTTCTTTTTGTGCTTTTTTACCACATTTTGGACAAATGCACTCTTTCCATATTTCATGCTTATCAAGTGGATTTCCCTCTCCATTTATAATCACATCTTCAGGCAAGGTAATAGGTAAATTTTCTATTTTTTGAGGAACTATGCCACAAGAATTACACTTAATCATTGGTATAGGAGCACCCCAATATCTTTGTCTAGAAACACCCCAATCACGAATTTTAAAATTGGTAACCTTTTTACCAATACCCAAAGA
The DNA here is from genome assembly GCF_025773245.1 of Campylobacter sp. CNRCH_2007_0968H. Taxonomy (NCBI): domain Bacteria; kingdom Pseudomonadati; phylum Campylobacterota; class Epsilonproteobacteria; order Campylobacterales; family Campylobacteraceae; genus Campylobacter; species Campylobacter sp. CNRCH_2007_0968H. Next base: position 189,226 of record NZ_JAKMTQ010000001.1, read on the forward strand.
TTCAATTTTTAAACTAATTTTTTCTCTAGCATCATTACATTCTAATTGATCAAATTCGCCACTATTAGTTAAAACACCTTCTTTTAAAGTGTAGCATTGTGCATCATTTTCATCTTTATAAATTACTTTTTTTATAGCTAAATTATAAGTTTTTGCAAACTCATAATCTCTTTCATCATGAGCAGGCACACTCATAACAGCCCCACTACCATAATCACTTAAAACAAAATTAGCTACCCATAAAGGAATTTTTTCTTTACTTAGTGGATGGATTACATGAAGATTTAAAAAATATCCTTCTTTTGGCGCAGCTTGTCTTTGGCGGGGTGTTTGATTTTGTATATTTTGAATTTTTATAATAGTATCTTGATCTAGTAATTTTTTATCAATTAATTCGTTTACTATTTCATGATCAGGTGCTAAAGCAATATAAGACACTCCATAAATAGTCTCAGCTCTTGTTGTAAAAACATTGATCTTTTTTGCGCTGATTTTATCATTTTCTTCTATATCAAAATCAAAACTAAGCCCTGTGCTTTTACCTATCCAATTTTCTTGCATAGTCAAAACCTGACTTGGCCATTTTCCTTCTAATTTTTTAAGATCTTGCAATAATTCATCTGCATAAGCGGTAATTTTTACATAATATCCTGGCATTTTTTTTCTAATGACTTCATGTCCGCAACGCCAACATTTGCCATCTTCAACTTGCTCATTTGCCAAGACTGTTTTATCATTCTCACACCAATTAACTTCAGCTTCTTTAGTATAAACAAGTCCTTTTTCATACATTTTAATGAAAAATTCTTGCTCAAATTTAGTATATAAAGGATCAGAAGTAGCAAACATTCTTTTTTTAGAAAAGGAAAAGCCCAAAGAAGCAAGTTCATTTTGCATATAATCAATATTTTCATAAGTCCATTTCTTAGGATGAATACCGTGTTTTATCGCAGCATTTTCAGCAGGCATACCAAAACTATCAAAACCTATAGGATGTAAGACATTAAAACCTTTTTTTCTATAATATCTAGCCATAGCATCACCTATGCTATAGTTTCTCACATGCCCCATATGAATTCTACCACTTGGATATGGAAACATAGATAAAATGTATTTTTTTGGTAAAGAAAAATCATCTTTTGGCTCAAAATATTCTTTTTCTTGCCAAATTTTTTGCCATTTTTTTTCTATTTTACCTGCCTCATATGCCATTTTAACTCCTAATTTTCTTCTTGACTTTTTACTGAATCAACTATAACTAAAATCATTGAAAAGATATTAGCTATCAAAGCACCAATTGCTAAAGTATAAACCATAACATTAGCCTCTGGATTAATTTGTATTAAAGCAAAAGCTGGAATTAAATGCAAATCAGCCACTAAAGAACTAGCAAATAATTCAGCTGCTAAGAAATTTCTAACTCCGATTTTCAATAAAGTAGAAATTAAATTCACACAAGCTGCAATAAATAATGCAACTTCATTTTGATCATATAAAAATCCTGCGGTTGTAGTTAAGCTCATTAGAGCAAAAAAGATATAAATAACCTTACCCCAATTCATTTTTACACCGTTCCTTTTTCATACATCGCTCTTAATTTCTCTTTTTCTTGTTTTTTCTTTACTTTTTCTAATTCTTTTTGACGATACTGCGTAACACTAAATTTAAACCATAAAAGTGCTGGACTTGCTACAAATATAGAACTTGCAGTACCTGCTACAATACCCACTATCATAGTTAGAGCAAAACCTTCTATCATAGATCCACCAAAGAAATAAAGCACTACAACAGTAATCAAAGTTAATCCCGTTGTTAAGGTAGTTCTTGATAAAGTTGCAGAAACTGATTCATTGATAATTAAATCAAGTTTTGAATTTTTACTTGTTTTAACACCTTCTCTAATCCTATCAAAAATAATAATCGTATCATTTAAAGAATATCCAAGCACGGTTAAAACAGCCGCCAAAATATCTAAATTTACATCTATTTCAAATAATGCAATAGCGCCTAAAGTAATGACTATATCATGAATTTCACACACAATAGAAGCCATAGCAAAACGCCATTCAAATCTCACTGCTAAATAAATCAAAATAGCAATCAAAGAAATTCCAACCGCCATAAGACCTTTATTACGCAGTTCATCTCCTACTTTTGGACCTACTACATCCACACGGCGCACTTCAAATTTACCTGTATCTTTTAATAAATTTGCAATACTTACTCCAATGTCACTTCCCAAGCTATCGCTACTTCCTGAAAAACGAATAATCACTTCATTAGCACTACCAAATTCAGTAACGCTAGCACCTTTTAAATTTTCATTGATAGCTAAAGCTTTGCGAATTTCAGCCAAAGGAGCTTTTTGCTCGTATTGAAGTTGTACTAAAGTTCCACCGGTAAAATCAATACCAAAATTCAAACCCTTAGTAAAAAGGATAAAAATAGAACCAAAAAATAAAATAAAAGACAAAGAGATGGCTGCAAATCTCATTCTCATAAAATCATAAACATGTTTTTGACTAAAAAATTGCATTAAGGTCTCCTATATCCAAACCATAATCTTGTATTATTGCTTTTTTCCATACGGTTCATAAACATTTCAAACATACCATGAGTTCCAACAATAGAAGTAATCATCGAAACTAAAATCCCAATACTCAAAGTCACCGCAAAACCTTTTACCGCACCTGTTCCATAAGCATAAAGTACCACTGAAGTAATAAGCGAAGTAATGTTAGAATCTAAAATCGCGCTCATTGCATGCTTATAACCATTTTCAACACTTTGCCTTATGCTAGCACCTTCTCGCAATAACTCCCTAATTCTTTCATTAATAATAACATTAGAATCTACTGCCATACCCACAGTCAGTACAAGTCCTGCCATACCAGGTAAAGTTAAGGTTGCACCAAACATAGCCATTACAGCAATAATCACTAAAATATTTGCCACTAAAGCAATATTAGCAAAAATTCCTGCTATACCATAATACATCACCATAAATGCAATAACTAATATAGAAGCACCTGCTAGGGCTATCATACTCATTTTAATACTATCAGCACCCAAAGATGGTCCAACACTTCTTTTTTCAAGCATTTTAACCGGTGCTAAAAGCGCTCCACTTCTTAAAGCAATGGCCACATCATGAGCTTCTTCTACAGTAAAGCTACCACTAATTTGGCCACTACCTCCACCTATTCTTTCATTAATTCTTGGAGCTGAATATACTTTATTATCTAAAACTATAGCTAAGCGTTTACCTACATTATTTCCTGTATAGTCTCCAAATTTTTTAGCACCTTCTGAATTTAAGGTAAAATTAATAACAGGAAGATTATTACTTTGTGCAAAACCTACTTTTGCATCTGTTAGCATAGAACCATCAAGAATAGGTATAGATTTTACTAGATATTTAATTTGAGGATTTTTTGCATCTTCAAAAATTAAATCTCCATATTCAGCAGCCTGAGCTGGAGTAAGATTATTTACCTGATCCATTCTAACATCATCTACTTCCATTAATTGCAAATGTGCAGCTTTTGCAATAAGTTCTCTAGCTCTAGCCTCATCTGCAGCAGTTTTAATACCTGGAAGTTCGACTAAAATTTTATCCTCACCTGATCTTGCTACATTTGGCTCTGCAAGACCAAATTGATCAAGTCTATTTCTAATTGTTTCTACAGCTTGCAAAATAGCTTGCTCATGAGTTAATTTAATTTCTTCTTGGGTTAAAGAAAGTGTGTAGTGTAAATTTTCGTGTGTAATAGCCAAGCCTTTAATGTCTTTTAACAACAAATCAACCTTAGCTACATCATTTTCATCCAATAAACTAAATTCAATACTAGTATCATTTACTTTGATTTTATCAACAATAATATCTTCTTTATTGATAGAATAACTAAGAGAAGAGGCTATGGATTTAACCTTTGACTTAACTGCCTCTTCCACTTCTACACCTAATAACATATGCAAACCACCTTGCAAATCAAGTCCTAGGTTAATCTTAGCACCACTTTGGGTTTGCATAAAAGAAGGTATAGAAAAAACAAGCCCTATAAGAAAAACTACAAAGAAAATAATACTTCTATAAGTAATTTTTCCACTACACATCAATTTTCTTTGCTATAAAATCTCTAGAAATTTTTACAACTACATTTTCATCATTAAGCTTAACTTTGATAAAATCCTCTTCTGGTTTTACCACCTCGCAAATTATCCCACCATTTGTGATGATTTTATCTCCTTTTTCTAAAGATGAAACCATCAATTTATGGTCTTTTGCTTGTTTTTGTTGTGGTCTAATAACCAAAAAATAAAAAATCGCAAAAAGCACAATGAGAGGCAACAATGAAGTCCAAATATTTCCGTTTTCTGCCATTTCTTCCCCTTTTTTTTAAGTTCATAAATTCTAATTCTACCACTTTTAAAATAATAAAAGCCTTTTTTTCTGCACTTTTATTGTCAAATTTTATTTATTTTTCTTTTTTTGAAAATTTACTTTTCGAATTTATCTCACCATTTTTAAGCATATATGGTTTAATTTTATTACTAAGAAACAAAAGTAAAGCAGGATATTTTTACACCGGTTTTTTTATAGGAATTTTGTGGTTTTGGTGGATAGGTTTATCATCAATTTATTTTAATTTAGCTTATTTAATTCCTTTAGAAATTATCTTAATTGGATTAATTTATGGATTTTTGTTTTTTATATGTTTTTTTCTTAAATATGATTTTTTAAGGCTTTGTGGAATTTTTTTACTTTGTTTTATTCATCCTTTTGGCTTTGATTGGCTAAATTGGGGTGTTTTAAGTGTATATGGAATCTTTGATGCAAGTTACCAAGGTATTATAGCTATGTTTTTGATTGCTTATTTTTATTATGAAAAATATATTTCAAGATATTATAAAATAGCAATTATTCTAATCCTTATTCTAATCGGAGCTCAATATAATCAAAAACAATCACAAACACTAAATTTAGACTATAAATTAATCCAAACTAATATCTCTCAAGATCAAAAATTCATACAAGAAAATTTACAAACTCATTCTAAAGATATATTTTACCAAATCAACAAGGCTATAAAAGAAGGTAAAGAAGCAATTATTTTTCCTGAAACTGCTTTTGCTTTTGCATTAAATAAAGCACCAAGTTATTTACAAGTCTTAAAAGATTTATCAAAACAAATCATCATCATTGCAGGTGCTATAAGCACTACACCTAATCATCTATACAATAGTACTTATGTATTTAATAATGGCAACATACAAGTTTTTAACAAACATTATCTTGTACCTTTTGGAGAAGAAATTCCTATATTTAAAAACTTTTTTAAAAAATATCTTTTAAATATTGATGAATTTTCAAAAGGAAAAGAATTAAATCAATACACTCTAAATAATCAGCTCATCACTAATGCTATCTGCTTTGAAGCTACAAAAGAAAAACTTTACAAACACTCAAAAATCATCATCGCTATTTCAAACAATGCTTGGTTTAATTTTTCAAGTGAGTATAAATTACAAAATTTTCTAATGCGTTTTTATGCAAATAATTATAATGTAAGTATATATCATGCAGTTAATGGAAAAGAAAATGCAGTAATTAAGCCAAAAGAAGTATTGATTTTAAAGATAAAAGAAAAATTTTTAAAGCAAAATGAAGCTTAAAAGCTTCATTTTATAATGCCTTAAATTCATCAAGTGCGTCTAATTTTTCCCAAGGATAATCAGCTTGACCCACTTGACCACGAGCAGCTACATCAGTATACATGAAAGTATCTTTACTTGGTTTATCAAGATTGAATTTATTTTTAATCCAATTTGGAGTTAATGGGAAAGTTTTCATCACAAAATCACTTAAAATATCATCATTTAATCTTGTATTTGTTCCCATGCAATCCACACTTACAGAAGTTGGTTTAGCCACACCTATAGCATAAGAAAGTTGTACTATACATTTTTTAGCAAGCCCTGCTGCTACGATATTTTTAGCAAGCCATCTTGCAGCATAAAGCCCACTTCTATCAACCTTAGTATAGTCTTTAGAAGATTGTGCACCACCTCCTATTGGAGCATAGCCACCAAAGCTATCTACTATAAGTTTTCTTCCTGTTAAACCACTATCATGCAATGAGCTGTGATTTACATATTTTCCCGTTGGGTTGATTAAAATTCTTGTTTTTTCTGGGCAAAAAAGCTCTTTTGGTAAATTTGAATCCAAAATCAAATCCATTACCAAAGCTCTTAAATCTTCTATTTTCATACTTTCAACACAAGGAGCTGAAACTACAATAGTATGGATACTTTGAGGTTTGCAATTTTCAAAATTTTCTTTATTTGCATAATCAATTGTAACTTGAGTTTTAATATCTACTCCAAGTTTATCAGGATTGTTTTTTGCAAACTCATATACTTTATCACAAAGCATTCTAGCATAAGAAATAGCTGCTGGCATATATTCTTTTGCTTCATTGCTTGCAAAACCAAACATTATACCTTGATCACCTGCTCCAATCTCTCCATCTTCTTGATCAACACCTTGATTGATGTCAGGACTTTGCTCATTTAAAAATACCATTACATCTAAATCATCAGGGTGTAAACATTGTTTTTTGCTAAAATGCGGATTTCCATTGTAACCAATATCTGCTAGAGCTTTTTTTACAATATTTTCATAATCTTGTTTTTCTAGTTTATATTTTGATTTAATCTCACCACCAATTACTACTTTATTTCCTGCTACAAAAACCTCACTAGCAACCCTTGAGTCTTTATCATGAGTTAAAAAGGCATCAACTATAGAATCAGCTATAATATCAGCACATTTATCAGGATGTCCTGCACTAACAACTTCAGAAGTAAATAAATACATATTTTATATTCCTTATCATAAAAAATTCTAGCTTTATTTTAACACAAGCTAACTTAAAAATCAAAAAGCTTATTTAAGCTTTACTTTGCTAGAATAAATTTAAATTTATCACTACAAAAAAGGTAAGAAATGAGTTTATTTTCTTATGCAATCAAACGCTATAAAGATGGAAATCTTATTTTACAAATTTGCATAGGTATTGTTTTAGGAATTTTAGTAGGTATTTTTTCTAAAGATTTAGCTATTTTTGCAAATATTTTTGGTGCTTTATTTACAGGAGCTTTAAAAGCTATAGCACCAATTTTAGTTTTTATTTTAATTTTAACAACCATTTGCACAAAAGAATTTAATCATGGAAGTGAGAAAATAAAACACATTATTTTCTTGTATATTTTTGGAACCTTTTTAGCTTCTTTAAGCGCAGTTAGTATAAGTTTTATCTTTCCTGTAGAATTAGTATTAACCGATGTTGAAAAAGCTTCCACTACAAGCCCTGCGCATATAGGCGAAGTATTTAAAACCTTACTTTTTCAAGTAGTAGATAATCCTATCCACGCTTTATCTTCAGGAAATTATTTAAGCATATTAGCTTGGGCTATTGGTGGAGGTTTTGCTCTAAGACATTGCTCTAATGATGCAAAACAACTTTTTACTGATATAAACGAGGGTGTATTAAAAATCGTTAAATTTATAGTCAAGCTTGCTCCTTTTGGAATTTTTGGACTTGTGGCTAATTCAGTTGCTCAAACAGGAGCAGCAGGACTTTTAAGTTATATTAAATTATTAATAATTTTAGTTTTGACTATGTTTTTTGTAGCTTTTGTGATTAATGCTTTAATTGTCTTTGCTTATACGAAGAAAAATCCTTATCCTTTGATTTTTATTTGCTTAAAACATAGTGCTGTTTTTGCATTTTTTACAAGAAGTTCTGCAGCAAACATCCCTGTAAATATGGCACTTTGCTCTAAATTAAATATCAACAATAATCTATATAGCATTTCTATTCCACTAGGAGCTACGATTAATATGGCAGGGGCAGCTGTAACTATAGCTATACTAAGTCTTGCAGCAGCTCATACAGTAGGTATTGAAATAAATTTTTTACAAGCTATGCTTTTGAGTGTATTAGCTGCATTTGCAGCTTGTGGAGCTAGTGGGGTTGCCGGAGGTTCGCTTTTACTCATACCACTTGCTTGCTCTTTGTTTAATATTGATTATGACATAGCTATGCAAGTAGTTGCGGTTGGATTTATCATAGGGGTTATTCAAGATAGCGTTGAAACAGCTTTAAATAGTTCAACAGATGTTTTATTTAGTGCTATTTGTTCAGATAATGAGCTTAATTTAAAAATTTAAGGAGGACTTATGAGGCATTTAATTACTACAAAAGATTTTAACGATGATGAAATCTTGGCTTTATTTAAAGAAGCAAAAGAATTTTTGGATGAAAAACCGCGTACATTTTTAGAAGGAAAAAGTGTTACAACAATTTTCTTTGAAAATTCAACACGCACTCAATCAAGCTTTGAAACAGCCGCAAGAAGACTAGGTGCTAAAGTTTTAAAATTAGATGTTTCAAGAAGTAGTTCAAGCAAAGGCGAAACACTTTTTGATACTGCTGCAAATTTAGATGCAATGGCACCAAGTGCTATTGTAGTTAGACACAAAAACTCAGGTGTGCCTCATACTTTAGCAAATTATACTCATTGTCCTATAGTTAATGGAGGTGATGGTAAACACGCTCATCCTACCCAAGCTTTACTTGATCTTTTTACCATAATGGAGCATTTTGATTATAATGTCAAAGGTAAAAAAATAGCCATAGTAGGAGATATTAAAAACTCACGCGTTGCTGCTTCAAATTTAGAATTATTACCTCGTTTTGGTATAGACATTACCCTAGTAGCCCCACCTCATTTTATGCCAAATTATCCTATTAAAAAAACAAATAAACTAAAAGAAGTTATTGATGATGTAGATATTATCATGAGCCTTAGAACACAAACTGAAAGACACAATATTCCAACCTATGCATCGCTTAAAGATTATGCAAATGATTTTTGTATTAGCAAAGATTTAATAAAAGATAAAAATCTCATTATCTTACATCCTGGTCCTGTACATAGAAATATCGATATTAGCGATGAAGTAATGTCTGATAAAAGATGTAAGGTTTTAACTCAAGTTAAAAATGGTGTTGCCATTAGAATGGCTGTATTAAAAAAACTCATTTTAGAAAGCTAAAATCATGCAAAATTGGAACTTAAGTACATTATTTAAAGATGAGCAAGAATTAAATCTTTTTTTACAAAAAACCCAAGATGAAGCTTGTGAATTTAAAAAACAATATGAAAATAATCTTCATAGTTTAAGCAATGAACAATTTTTACAAGCTTTAAAAAACTATGAAGAATTAATCTTAAAACTTTCTCACATACTAACCTATGTGTATTTAAATTTTGCTCAAGATACTACCAAAGGTGCTTTTTATGCAAAATATGAAAATTTAAGTAAAAAAATAGAAGAAAATCTTTTATTTTTTGAACTTGAATTTTGTGAGTTAAAAGAAGAAAAAAGTAAAACTTTCATCACATTTTGCAAAGATTATGAGTTTTATTTAAATAATCTTATCAAAAACAAAAAACACAATCTTTCTAAAAAAGAAGAAAGAGTTATCCTAGCTCTATCAAGTACAGGTTCAAATGCATTTGCAAGATTATTTGATGAAACCTTTAGTGCTTTAAAATTTAATTTTGAAGGACAAAAATTAAGCGAGGAAGAAATTCTAAGCAAGCTTTATGATAAAGATAGAAGCATTAGAAAAAAAGCTTCAAAATGCTTTAGTAAAACTTTAAAAAAACAAAACAAGCTTTTAGTATATATTTTTAATATGATTAAAAGTGAACTTGCTAGCATTTGTGAGTTAAGATCTTATGAAAGTCCTGAAACTCCAAGACACATAAGAAATCAAATTTCTAAAAAAAGTGTTGATGCACTTATTAGCGCTAGCGAGAATAGCTTTGATATTGTTTCTAAATTTTATAATGCAAAGAAAAAAATTCTAGGGTATAAAAAGCTAAAAGATTATGATCGTTATGCACCTATTGGAAAAGAAATGCAAGTTGATTTTGATCAAGGAAAGGATATCGTTTTAAAAGCCTTTGAAAAATTTTCTAAAGATTTTTATATGATAGCAAAAGAAGCTTTTGAGAATAATTGGATTGATATCTATCCTAAAGAATTTAAACAAAGTGGTGCTTTTTCTCACTCAAGCACGCCGCTAAGCCATCCTTTCATACTTTTAAACTATACCAACCAAAGACGCGATCTTTTCACCCTGGCACATGAGCTAGGCCACACTATACATCAAAAACTTTCTTATAAAGTAAGTTTTTTAAATCAAGATACACCTCTAACTACAGCAGAAACTGCTTCAGTGTTTGCGGAAATGTTGATTTTTGACTATATTAAAGAAAATTTAGACAAAGAAGAGCTTTTATCTTTATATGCAGCAAAAATTGAAGATATTTTTGCTACTCTTTATAGACAAATTAATTTTACTACTTTTGAACGCAGATTTCATGCTAAAAAAGAAGAGCTAAGCGCTCAAGAACTAAGTGAAATTTGGCTTGAAGAATCAAGAAAAATGTTTCAAGATAGCGTAATTTTAACCAAAAATTATGGCCTTTGGTATTCTTATATACCACATTTTATACACTCTCCATTTTACTGCTATGCTTATGCTTATGCACAACTTTTAGTTTTAGCACTCTATGGTCTATATAAAAGTGGCAAATGCTCTAATTTTACTTCAATTTATATTGAGTTTTTAAGTAGTGGGGGAAGCAAAAGCCCAAAAGAACTTGTAGCTATGTTTGGCTTTGATATAGAAAGTGATGAATTTTGGAATATAGGCTTAGAGCAAGTTAGGATACTAGTAGATGAATTTTTAAGGCTAAGCAATGATTGATAAAATTTTAAATAATAGAAATTTTATAAGTTTAATGCAAAAAAGCATTTATGAATGCTTGCAAATTTTAATTCAAGAAGATATTGAGTTTAATATCATTGTAAATACTAAATTTGTTACACTAGAACCTCCTTTGCCACCAGAATTAGATGTAGTGAGTAAAAATCCTTATTGTCTTTTTGCACTTGGCGGTTATACTTTTAAATCTATAGTTTTAACAAATGAGCATATAGAATTTCATGCAGGTTTTGGACCTGATGATTTTGCAACCTTTGTGAAAGTAGATTTGGGAGCAATTACTCAAATTCAAGTTGAAGATAATACCATTTTTGTTAATTTTTCAAACTATTTCAAAAAGCAAAATGATCAAAAATTAAAAGAAAAATCTATGAATGCTTTTTTAAATAATCCTAACAATAAAGATTTATTTAAAAAATGAGTTTTTTTGAAGGTTTAAATGATAGCCAAAAAGAAGCTATCATGCATATTGATGGAGCTATGCTAATACTAGCAGGTGCAGGTAGTGGAAAGACTAAAACCATTACCACTAGACTTGCCTATTTAATCGATCATGTGGGTATTCCTGCACAAAATACCCTCACGCTAACCTTTACAAATAAAGCTGCTAATGTAATGAAAACAAGAGCCTTAGCACTTTTGCAAGATCAAAATTTACACAATCCCCTTTTATGTACTTTTCATAAATTTGGTTTGTTATTTTTAAGACTTTATAGCGAAAGAATTAATAGAGCAAATAATTTTGTCATTATTGATACAGATGATAAAAAGAAAATACTAAAAGATTTAGCTAGCGAAAATTTGCAAAGCTCTTTAGCAAGCATAGGTGCTTATATTTCAAATTTTAAAAATCAAAGCAAAAGCGCTCAAGAAATACGCAAAGAATTAGAATTTTTAAAAGATGAAAAAAACAAAAATTACGAAGAAATCATTCATTTATATGAGCAATATGAGCATTTTTTAATCCAAAATAATTTCATGGATTTTGATGATTTACTCATGCTAACTAATAAAATTTTAGAAGATGAACAATTTGCACAAGAGCAAAGTCAAAAATATACCTATATAACAGTAGATGAGTATCAAGATACCAATGCCTTACAATATCAAATTCTAAAAAAACTTTGCGTGTCTCATGAAAACATTTGCGTGGTGGGTGATGATGATCAGAGTATTTATGGTTGGCGTGGAGCTAAAATAGAAAATATCTTAAATTTCAAAGAACAATTTAACAATGTAAAATTAGTCAAACTAGAGCAAAATTATCGCTCAACTAGCGCTATTTTGCAAGCTGCAAATGAGCTTATAGAGCATAATAGAAAAAGACTAGGAAAAACTTTGATTTGTACCAAAGATGAGGGCGAAGAAATTACAATTTTACAAAATGATGATGAAAAAATTGAAAGTTTTAAGGTTGCAAGAGAAGTTTCAAAACTTTTAAACTCGGGGATTAATCCTAGTGAAATAGCCATACTTTATAGAGTAAATGCCCTATCTCGTGCTCTTGAAGAAGCTTTTAGCAAAGAAAAAATTCCTTTTAAATTGCTAAGTGGAATTCGTTTTTATGAAAGAGCTGAAATTAAAGATATTATTTCTTATTTAAGATTGCTTTCAAATTTAAATGATGATTATTCTTTTAAACGCATTATCAACCGCCCTAAAAGAAACTTTGGTAATGCAAGTTTAGAAAAGCTAGAAAATTATGCTAAAGAAAATCATTTGTCTTTATTTGAAAGTCTATGTGCTTTGCAAGGAAGTGGTTTTTTTAGTAAAAAAACAGACAAAGAGTTAGAAAAATTCATACTAAGCATACACAAAATCAAAGAAAAAGATGATTTGCTTGCAATGATTTTAGCCTTAGAAGAAGAATTTAAAATCAAAGAATTTTACAAAGATAATCCAGAGGGTGAAGATAAACTTTTAAATATAGATGAACTTTATGCTAATTTAAAAGATAAAATTACTCATGGAAATTATAATGGATTAGATGATATTTTAAATGAAATTTCTTTACTTAATGAGCAAGATGGACTTGATAAAGAAAGTATTTGTATTATGAGTATTCATGCAAGCAAAGGACTTGAGTTTGATTATGTTTTTATCATAGGTTTAGAAGAAGGATTTTTCCCACTCACTAGCGAATCAAGCAATATAGAAGAAGAAAGAAGACTTGCCTATGTAGCAATCACTAGAGCCAAGAAAAAACTTTATTTAAGTTATGCTAATTCTAGATTTTACAAAGGAAGTCGCACAAGATTAGAAAAAAGTAGATTTTTTGGCGAGAGTAATGTAATCAAAAAAGAATTAACACTAGATCATCAAAAAAATTGCTACAAGAAAGGCGATTTAATCAAACATAAAATTTTTGGCATAGGCAGAGTCACTGGGGTAAGTAAAATAGGTGCTGAAGAAAAACTCACGATTAATTTTGGAGGCATAGAAAGAATGATAATGTCAAGTTTTGTGGAAAAAGTGATATGAATAAACTTTTTGTAGCTTACAAACCAAGTGGTATGAGTTCTAATGCTTTTTTAGGCAAACTCAAGAAAAAATACAAAAATAAAAAAGCAGGTTTTTCAGGGACACTTGATCCTTTTGCAAAAGGTGTTTTACTCATAGCCTTTGATCAATACACAAAACTTTTTCGTTTTTTTGATAAAAATCCAAAAGTTTATAAAGCAACACTTTGGCTAGGCGCGCATTCACTAAGCCTTGATAATCAAAATATCAAAGAAATCAATCTTATAAATGCTTTTGAAGAGAAAGTTTTAGAACAAATTAAAAATGAACTTTTAGGTAAAATCACCTACACCCCACCCGCATTTTGTGCAAAAAAAATAGATGGGGTGCGCTCTTATGAGCTTGCAAAAAGAGGTTTTGAAGTCAATTTAAAACCCTGCGTTATGGAAATTTTTTATACTAAAATTTTACACTATAATCACCCCTTTTTAACCATAGAAATAGCAGTTAGTGAGGGTTCTTATATACGCTCTTATTGTGAATTATTTGCTAAAAAACTTGGTATTAAAGCCACACTAAGCTCATTAGAGCGTTTAAGCGAGGGAGGGTTTTTTTATGAGAATGAAAAAGAGTTAAATCCTTTAGCTTATTTAAATCTTAGAAAAAATACGATAAAATATCCCCAAAAATTACACAATGGACAAAAAATATTTTTGGACGATTTGGAAATTCAAGAAGAAGGTAGCTATATTTTAGAAGAAAAAGATTTTTTTTCTATCATTTCTATCCAAGATAATCAAGTGCAATATTATTTAAATAAGGTATTAAAATGTTAATTTTATCAAGAAAAGAAAATGAAAGTATAAAAATCGGAGATGATATAGAAATCAAAGTAGTTCAAACAGGCAAAGGCTATGCTAAAATAGGCATCGAAGCTCCAAAGTCTTTAATGATACTACGCAAAGAGCTTATCGAGCAAGTAAAAAGTGAAAATTTACATGCAATTAGTGATGAAACGATAAAACTTGACGATCTGAGTAAAAAGCTTAAAAAATGAAAGCTTACGCAAAAGCTAATATTTTTTTAAAAATCATAGGAATTGACTCAAGATCTTATCATTTATTACAATCACGCTTTGTTTTATTAAAAGATATTTTTGATGAGTTAAACTTTAGTGATGAAAAAACCAAAGAAGGGTTTGAAATCACTGGAAATTTTACCCAAGATACCATCATACACAAAGCTTATAAAGAATTAGAAAATTTAGGATTTTCTAATGAATTAAATGAATTTTTTAAAGACAAAAGTTTAAAGCTTATCAAAAACATTCCCATAGGTGGAGGCCTTGGTGGAAGCAGTACCGATGCGGTTGTATTTTTATTAATGATCAACGAAACTTTAAATTTAAAACTCAATCAACAACAACTTAAACAAATCTGCCAAAACCTTGGCTCTGATTTAATCTTTTTTTTAAGCGGATATGATAGTGCAAATGTTAGCGGGTGTGGCGAGATTGTAGAATATTTTGAAGATGATTTTGCCCAACTTGATTTTACTTTTCCAGCTATTGAATGCTCAAGTGCAAAAGTATATAAAGCATTTGATGAAAGTTCATATGATTTAACAGCGAATTTAAATTTAGCCAAAACACTCAAAACACTCAAAACAAGTGAAATTTTAGAGTATAAAAATACTGATTTAAACGACTTATTTGCTCCTTGTGTAAAAATTTATCCTAAAATGCAAACTTTTCTTAATGAGGCTTATTTTTTAAGTGGAAGTGGAAGTGGAGTTTTTAAGGCTAAATGATGAAAAAAACTATAGTAAAAAACAAAAAAGCTTTTTTTGATTATGAAATTTTGGAAAAATTTGAAGCAGGTATTGTTTTAAAAGGTTCTGAAGTAGTGGCATTAAGAGCTAGTAGAGCAAATTTGAAAGATTCTTTTGTGCGTATTATCAAAGGTGAAATTTTCTTACTTAATGCTCATATTTCTCATCTTAGCACTACACATTCTTTTTATAAGCATGATGAAAAAGGTGCGCGAAAACTTTTAATGCATAAAAAGCAAATCGATAGGCTTTTTGGTAAAATTAGCATCCAAGGCTTTACTATAGTGCCATTAGAACTTTATTTTAATGAAAAAAATAAAGCAAAAGTCTTAATAGCCTTAGCCAAAGGAAAAAACTTACACGATAAAAGAGAAAGCTTAAAGAAAAAACAAGCAGATCTTGAAGCAAGAGCTGCTATGAAAAATCATTATTAAAAAAGGATTTTGATGAAAAAAATTACTTATTTATTTTTTACATTTGCTTTTGCATTTTTAATAAGTGCTTGCTCAAGTGAAGAAAAAATCGAAAATGAATTTGCATTTGCTGAGTATAAAATGGGTGATGAAATTCTTTTAAAAAGTGTCAATGGTGGCGAGAAAACCCTAGTAAGAACACAAAATGGTTTTGTAGTAAAAGGTGAAGAGGGTAAAATTTTAATGTTTGATTTTTTTGGAACCTTTTGCACACCTTGTCAAGAAGAAGCCACTCATCTAACAAGTTTGTGGCAAAAAAATGCTGACAATTTTATCATCATAGGACTAAGTCATTTTGAAAATGTTAGCGATCAAGCTGTAAAAGATTTTGCCATTAAATATGGGGCGTATTATTTCTTAAGCAATTCTAAAGAAAATGATAGAATTGTTGCACAAGCATTAAAAGATATCAACTATCAAAGCATGGAACAACTTCCTTTTAAAGTAGTTTTAAAAGATGGAAATTATCAAGATCTAACAGATTTTTGGAATAAAGACTCAAAAAGTTATGTGAAATATTATCTTGGAAAAGTTTCTACTGAGATTATGCAAGAAGATATTACTAGGATATTAAATGAGTCTAAAAAATGAAATTTTAGAACAACAAAAACTAGCAGAACCTAAAATGTTTAAGGTTTTGCTTTTAAATGATGATATTACCACCATGGATTTTGTAATTGAAATTTTAATGAATATTTTTCATCATGATTTTGAAAAAGCAAGTGCAATTATGCTTGAAATCCATCATCAAGGAAGCGGAGTTTGTGGCATATACACAGAAGAAATTGCACTTAGCAAAAAACAGCAAGTTGACATGGCAGCGAAAAATAAGGATTTTCCACTCCAAACAAGGATAGAAGAACAATGAAATATAAAGAATTGATTGACTCATTTATACCAAATGCAAGACATTTAAGCTTTATCAATCATCATGAATTTATCACTTGTGAGCATTTGCTTTTTGCTTTAGTTAAGCTTAGCAATGATTTTAAAAATCTACTTGAAGAAATCGGAGATGGTGATTTACAAGGCTTTGAAAATGAATTAAAAAATTATCTAGCTAAAAATAATGAAATTTTAAAAAAAGAAATAGAACCTATTTTTTCTGTGATCTTGGAAAATATATTACACAAGCTAAATGCAAAAAATCAAACAAGTGTGATTGATTTTATCATTGCACTTTGCAAAGAAGAAAAAGCTTATTCTTATAATATCTTAAAAAAACACCTAATAGAAGAAGAAAAAATAAAAGAATTGTTACAAAATGCTGAATTTGAAAATTTAAAAACCCATACCATAGAGCTAGTTGAGCTTGCAAAAAAAGGCAAAATAGATCCTGTTATAGGTAGGAAATTTGAACTTGAAAGAATGATGCAAATTCTAAGCCGTCGTAAGAAAAATAATCCTATTTTAGTTGGTGAACCAGGTGTTGGTAAAAGTGCTATTATAGATGGGCTAGCACTAGCTATAGCTGAAGAAAAAGTACCAAAACATTTAAAAAACTCAAAAATTTATAGCCTTGATATGACAAGCTTGCTTTCGGGGACAAAATATAGGGGTGATTTTGAAAAAAGGTTAAAAGATATCATTAAAGAATTAGAAAATATCCCTAATGCTATTTTATTTATAGATGAAATTCACACCATAGTAGGAACCGGCGCAAGCAATGAAAGTCATGCAGATATGTCAAATTTATTAAAACCTGCATTAAGTAATGGCAACATCAAATGCATAGGTGCAACTACTTTCATAGAATACAAAAATACCTTTGATAAAAACAAAGCTCTAAGTAGAAGATTTGCAAAAATTGATATAGATGAGCCAAGCGAAGAAGAGTGTTTTTTGATCTTGCAAGGCTTAAAAAGCAAATATGAAAATTTTCACAAAATCAAAATTAGTGATGAAATTTTACAAACAAGCATAAAACTAGCAAAACAATTTTTACATGATAAATTTTTACCCGATAGTGCAATTGATTTAATTGATGAACTTGGCGCAAGCTTTGCTTTAGAAGATAAAAAAAGTAAAAAAATAGTAAAAATAAAAGATTTAGAAAATACTTTAGCAAGAATGACACATTCTCATAAAATTTATGAAAGTGATCAAGGTAAAATCTTAAAAAATTTAGAGCAAAACTTAAAGCAAAATATTTTTGGACAAGATGAAGCCATTAAAGCTTTGTGTTCTATTTTAAAACAAAGCTATGCGGGGTTAAAAGGCAAAAATACCCCAAAAGGCGTGTTTTTATTTACCGGTTCAAGTGGAGTTGGTAAAACCGAACTTGCAAAAAATTTAGCACAAATTTTAAACCTTAATCTTGAAAGATTTGACATGAGTGAATACTCGCAAAAACATGATGTGAGCAAACTCATAGGAACTTCAGCAGGTTATGTGGGCTATGAAGATGGTGGCTTGCTTAGTAACAGCATTAGAAAAAATCCATTTAGCGTAGTCTTATTTGATGAGATAGAAAAAGCTCATCCTGATTTAACTAATACCTTTTTACAAATTTTTGATAATGCAAGTTTAACAGATAATAGTGGATTAAAAGCTGATTTTAAAAATACTATTATCATTATGACTTCAAATTTAGGTCTCAAAGAAAGTAATGAGCTTGGTTTTTTAAGCAGCGATAAAGAAAAAAGTAATAAAGCCATAAAAGATTTCTTCGCACCTGAATTTATCAACCGTATAGATAAAATCATTCATTTTAATGACTTAAGTCAAGAAATTTTAGAACAAATCGTTCAAAAAGAACTAGATTTAATGGCAAAAAATTTAAACAACATCACCATGGAAGCTGATAAAAAAGTAAAAGAATTTCTTGCTAAAAAAACTAATAATAAAGAATTTGGAGTAAGATTATTAAAACGCATTATTGCTGAAGAATTAGGAGAGAGATTAAGTGATGAAATTTTATTTGGAAAATTAAAAAATGGTGGTAAATTAAAACTCAAACTTTCCAAAAATGAAAAAATTGAATTTGTATTCTAAACTTTTAAAAAGCCCTGATGATGCGCCTGTTTTTATTAGTGAAAAACTAGAAGTAGATTTTATACCTCATGCTTATAGCTTAGGGCTTTTTCCATGGACTAGCAATCCTGTTACTTGGTGGTGTCCTTCTCCTAGAATGGTACTTTTACCTGATGAAGTGCGCATACAAAAAAGCATAAAAAAAGCTTTAAAAACTTATGAAATAAGACTTAATTTTGATTTTAACTCGCTTATAAGTCATTGCGCAAAAAGAAAAAAAACTTGGATAAGTCAAGAATTTATACAAGTTTATACAAAGCTTTTTGAGCAAAATTTAGCTCATAGTGTTGAAGTTTATGAAAATGATATTTTAATCGGTGGTTTATACGGACTTATAATAGGTAAAATATTTTTTGGTGAAAGCATGATAAGTCTTAAAAAAGATGCCTCAAAAGTAGCCCTAATAAGACTTTGTGAGCTTTTAAAACCATATGATTTTTTAATAGATTGTCAAGTGTCTAATGAGCATTTAAAATTTATGGGTGCTAAAGAAATGACAAAAAAAGATTTTTTGAAAACACTAGAAAAAAAAGTTTCACTTGAAAGTGGCTTTAAAAATTTCAAAAATTTACTATAAAAAGATATACTTATACATAAATAAAATTGCATAAATATTTTGGAATGATTTTTGCTTTTAGTCTATAAAAGCTTTATTTTAAAGGAAAAATTATGATAAGCCCTTTTAAGTCAAAAGAACTTATTGTTGATGCTTTAGCAGGAAGAAACCTAAGAAGTCAAATGATTAATTCTAACCTTGCAAATGTTGATACTCCTTTTTATAAAGCAAGAGATATAGAATTTGAAACTGCTTTAGTTAATAGAGCAAATGAAATTTTCAAAAAAAAAGATACTAAAGAGCTTGAATTAGCAAGCACAAATACGAATCATCAAAAACCTTGGAAATTTCCAGATCCTAATAAATCAACTATTTATTTAAGAGATGGGCATTTGGCAAGAAATGACGCAAATACAGTAGATCTTGATGTAGAAACTACTGAAATGAGCAAAAATACTATGATGATTTCTGCTTTAGATGGTATTTTAAGAAGACAAAGCAATATTTTTTCAACCATCATAGAAACAAGCTCTAAATTAGGCTAGGAGAAAAATAATGGCTTATTTAAGTGATTTTGATATTAGTGGATATGGACTTAGTGCTCAACGCTTTAGAATGAATGTAATTAGCTCAAATATAGCTAATGCTAATACTACTAGAACAGCAGAAGGTGGTCCATATAGAAGAAGAGAAGTGATTTTTAAAGCAACTGATTTTAACGAATTGCTAAACAAGCAAATAGCTAAAGATAATAATTTTTTAGAATATGAAAATCCTTTAAACGATCCTGCTTCACAAAAAGATGCAAAACCTGCTATAATGAGCGTAGTAGTTGATAAAGTTGTAAGAGATGATAAAGATTTTCGTATGAAATTTGACCCATCTCATCCAGATGCGAATGAACAAGGTTATGTTGCTTATCCAAATATAAATCCTGTTATTGAAATGGCCGATTTAATAGAAGCAACAAGAGCTTATCAAGCTAATGTAAGTGCCTTTACTAGCACCAAAACTATAGCACAAAGTGCAATAGATTTACTAAGAGGTTAATAAATGAACACTATTAATGGTATAAATCAATTTAACAATGTTAATAACAAAAACAATAATAACAATACAAGCAACATAGGAGATGAGTTTTCGAGTTTATTAAAAAATTCCATCAACGATCTTAATAAAACTCAAGAAACCGCCGAAGCTGCTATGGTAGACATTGCAACAGGTGAAGTCAAAGACTTACATCAAGCTGCAATTGCGATTAGCAAAGCTGAATCAAGTATGAAATTTATGCTTGAAGTTAGAAATAAGGCTATAAACGCATATAAAGAAATTTCAAGAACTCAAATTTAATATATGCTTTCAAACACCATTAGAAATAGGGTTTCAAAAGTAGCTTTTGCTTTTTGTATGGCTCTGTTTTTTATGGCCTTATTTTTACTTTCTACTTTTTTTCTAACCTCAAAACGCCATATACCAAATACTCAAAAAGAACAATATTTTTCCGCTCTTAGAGGTAATATCATCACAAGCGATAATTTTACCGTAACTTCTAGTAGGCAAATTTATAGAGCTGAAATTGATCTAAGGAGCTTAAATCCCGATAAAAAGGATTTGTTTTTAACTCTTTTTCAAATTTATAGCGGCGCAAGCGATGAACAAATGCAAGATATAAAAAAAAGAATGCTTGCAAAGAAAAAAAGGAGTTATAATTTTATTTTACTCCAAGATATTAACTCAAAAGACGCAAGTTATTTAAAAGAACTAGCTAAAAAACTTTATACTCAAGGTTTTTTTAAATCTTTCACAAATAATAATGGCAGAGTGGAGACAAGAGGGCTTGATATTATAGAACACAAAGAAGATCGTGTATATATGCCAAAAGATTCACTTACTCCAATCATAGGCTACACAAGAACCTATATGGATGAGCAAAGTGAAATTTTTAAAAATGTCGGCATAAAAGGTTTGGAAAAATACTATAATGAATGTTTAAATCCTTTGCAAAATGCTAAAATTCAAGGTTTAAGAGATATAGGTGGTAATATTATCTTAAATTTGCATTCTTATGAACAACGCAAAATAGATGGTTGTAATTTATACTTAAATATTTCCTTAAAACTTCAAAAAGGTTTAGAAAAAGCTATCGATAAAAGAAATGAAGATCTAAAAGCCAATGAAATTATAGTTGCCATCATGGAAAGCAAAAGCGGAAAAATTCTAGCACTTGCTAGCTCAAGAAGATATGATCCGCAAAATCGCGGAAAAGATCTATCTGTACTCAATGCAAGTGCCATAGAATATGGCTATGAAGCAGGATCTGTTATAAAACCTTTTATATTTACCACTGCATTAATGCTTGATAAAATCAAAGTTGATGAAATCATTGATACTCAAGGTGGACAATACAAACTTGGTCGTTTTACCATACGCGATGATCACAAAAAAAATAAAATGAGCATGGAAGAAGTTATTACTTACTCTTCAAATGTCGGTATGATTAAAATTGCCCAAAGATTAAGTAATCTTGAAATCATCTCAGGACTTAGAATTTTTCGTTTTGGAGAAAAAAGCGGTATTGATCTTCCTTATGAGCAAAAAGGAGAAATACCAAATCCAAAAAGATTAAGAGAAGTTGAAAAATCTGTATTAAGTTATGGTTATGGCTTGAAAACAACTTTTATACAACTTTTAGCTGCTTATAATGTATTTAACAATGATGGAATTTACATCACCCCACAAATTGCAAATAAAATTTATCAAGATGGGCGCTTAATAAAACTTGATGATGAAGTTAAGAAAGAAAAAATTCTTTCAAGCAAAGCTGCCAAAGAAATGCAGCAAATTTTAATTAATGTTATAGAAAAAGGAACCGGTAAAAAAGCACGAACTCAAGGTATCATTATAGGTGGAAAAACGGGTACAGCTAGGATTGCTGAAAGAAAAGGCTATACTTCAAATCGCTATAATGCCTCGTTTTTTGGCTTTGCAAATGATGAGAAAAATACCTACACCATTGGAGTTTTAGTAAGACATCCTACCAAAGCTTATAGTTATTATGCCGCACAAAGTGCTTTACCTATGTTTAAAGATACAGTAAATCTTTTGATTAAAGAAAGTTATTTAAAACCCATAGAAAGCAAAAACAATGACATTAAAAAATAAAATTACAATAATAATCTTTTTTATATTGATTTTTTGTTTCGCTTATTTAAAACATTGGGTTTTATTATTTATAACTTTACTTGTGTTTTTAGTTATATTGTATTTACTCAAACTGCAATCAAAAAAGATAATCCACAAACCAAAAACAAAAGAAACTCTTAAATATTTGATACTATCAGATATTCCGCTTAAAAATATAGATACAAGTTTAATTCAAGATATGAGCTATTTATTTAGTAGTATTAGTGAAGAAAAATTTATAGGTATAGAAACTTGGGATACAAGTAATGTTGACAACATGGAAGGGATGTTTTTAGGATGTAAAAATTTTAATTCCTATATCAACAACTGGGATGTAAGCAAAGTAAAAAACATGGCTAAAATGTTTCAAGGGTGTGAAAATTTTAATCAAGCTCTAGATAAATGGAATACATCTAATCTTGTTAATACACATAAAATGTTTCAAGGGTGTAAAAAATTTAATCAAAATATTAATTCTTGGAATACATCTAATCTAAGAATAACTTCTAAAATGTTTTATAATTGCATAAGTTTTAATCAATCTCTAGATAAATGGAATACACTTAAAATTACAAATTCAAAATCTATGTTTGAAAATTGTAAAAATTTCATGCATTCACTTGATAATTGGGACATAAAAAATATAACTATCAAAGATAATATGTTTAGTGGCTGTTGCAAATCCATATTTTCTTTGGCAAATTTTAAACAATATGAGAAATTATTCAAAGACCACAAAAACAATACAACACAATCTTTTCTTTTTGGTAAAAAAGAATATGCTCATATGTATAATCCAAAAACCAAAAGCGAACTAAAAGCCTTAGTTAATGATTTAAATACAAGCCTTAAAGATATCAATGTAAGCAATATACAAGAAATGGATTGTTTATTTAAAAATAGCAAAAGAAAAGATTTTAGTGGTATAGAAGAATGGGATGTATCAAATGTAACAAGCATGAATGAAATGTTTTATGGATGTAAAAAATTCAATCAAAATCTAAATAATTGGGACACAAAAAGTTTAAAGTCCATTGCTGGGATGTTTTACAATTGCAAAACATTTAACCAGCCACTAGATAAATGGAATACTAGCAAAATCATTAGCATGCACGCGGCTTTTGCTGGTTGTGAAAATTTCAATCAAAATCTAAATAATTGGGACGTAACTAAAGTTATAAATATTAGTTATATGTTTTCAAATTGCTTTAGTTTTAATCAAGCTTTGGATAAATGGAATGTTTCAAATGTATTATGGATGGAATATGCATTTTTTTGTGAATCTATTTTCAAAATTCCTTTTTCAAAAACTCCAAAATTTAATCAAGATTTAAACAATTGGAATATTGATAGTGTTATAAGCACACAAAGTATGTTTAGTGGATGTATAAATTTCAATCAAAAACTATCAAACTGGAATTTAGAAAATATCCCGAGAAAAAAATATATGTTTTTTAATACCGCTATAAAACATTAATATAAAAACTATATTTTTACTTGATTTAAAATAAACTCTATAAACTCATCACTATCATTAGGACATTTAATAAGCTCATAATCGCTTTTTGCTAAGTGCCTATATTCAACTCCAAGCTCAAAAATCGTTTCAGAGCAATCTATACAAAAAGATATAGGATAAATCAAAGCTTTTTGATCTAAACTTTCTAAAATATCACTTGTGTTAGGCTCAAGCCATTTAACTGGACCTAGTTTTGATTGATATGATAAAATGATTTGGTCAAATTTATTTTTAAGTTTTCCTTTTAAAATATCCACATGCTCTTGCACATGTTTTTCATACAAATCACCTTTTTTAATTACTGAAAGCGGTAAAGAATGCGCAGAAAAAATCAAAGTTTTATAATCGTATTCTCTTTTTTTTTCTAAAATATGCTTTATAATCATTTCATTATAAAGTTCATCTTTATAAAAAACATCAATGATTTTTACATTAACTTGGTTTTGGATATTTCTTAGCTCATTTTCCACTACTTCTAAAGAACTAGTTACAGTGGTTTTAGAATGATGAGGATACAGAGGAAATAAAATAATTTCGTCATTTTGCTTAAAATCATATTTTGAAAAAACCTCATTTGCAAAAGGTGGTACATAAAGACTAATAAAATCAAATTTATATTCTCTAGTTTTAGAATTTAATTTATCACATAAACTTTGTGTGATTTGAGTAAGCGGGGATTTCCCACCCATTTTTTCATAGTTTTGTTTCATAGCTTTTAATCTTGATTTTCTTATCATAAAAGCTACAAATTTTCTTAAAAAAACATTTTTTATCCCTAAAATATAAGGATCATTAAACATATTTTTTAAAAAAACTTCACATTCGTCAAGTTTATTCACTCCACCCATATTTAAAAAAAAGACATATTTCACTATCAAACACCTTCTAAAATTTCTTGTACTCTCAAAGCATCTTCAATGCTAGCCAAATTTTCACAAACCCCATTTTGTAAAAACTCAAAAAAAGCCTCATGCTCAGCATATAAAGGAGAATTTTTATATAAATTTGGAATTTTTTGCATATTAATAAAAAGTTCAAAATTTTTAAGATCAAGTTCATAAGTATGTTTTTTACCTAAAAGTGTGATCTTTCTTATAATGCATTGTCCATTCCAACTATCATGGATATTTGCTAAAATATTTTCCAATTTTAAACCTATCATTACCTCATCTTCAAATTTATCATGATGAAAGCTTTTATAAATATTTGCTTTTAAAATTTGTTCTTGACTTAAAAATCTAACTAAGTCAATATCATGCACACTAAGATCACTTAAAACACCCACATCATTTATTCTTTGTGGATAAGGAGAAATTCTTTGTATGTTAATACTTATAATATCATCTTCTAAAAGTTTTTCTTTTAAAGTTAAAATAGCCGGATTAAATCTCTCACAAAAGCCCACCCCTACTCTGACTTTATTTTCTCTAGCTTTTTGCTCTAAAATTAAAATTTCATCTACATTTAATGCCAAAGGTTTTTCTATCAAAATATTTTTTATTTTAGGAAAAACCTTTAAAGCTATATCTAAATGCGTATGAGTAGGCGTAGCAATGATAACACCATCAAGATTTTGTGCTAAAAAATCATCAAAATTTTTATGAAAAAAGTGTTTAAATTTATCTTTACAGAAAGGATCATAAAGATGAATTTCTTTTACTTTTAAATTACGCTCGAGTTCTCTTAAATGGTTTTTACCCATTTTACCAAGGCCTATAAGCCCTATTTTCATTTAAAAGCCTCAATCACTCTAATTTGGTGTTCTTCTTTTAAAAACGCACTCATAGGTAAGGATAAAATTTCATCACTTAATAGCTCTGTATTTGGCAAATTACCTTTTTTATAAGCAAGATAATCGAAAGCTTCTTGCAAATGAAGCCCCAAAGGATAATGCACCGCAGTAGGTATACCTTGCTCTTGTAATTTTTGCATGAATTTTTCTCTATTCTTTACACGCACGCTATATTGAGCCCAAGCACTCACAAAATCATCTTTTCTTGGCGGCAAAATACAATTTTTTAAATTTTCATCATAAACTTTTGCTATTACTTCTCTTTTTTTAATCTCTTCATCTAAGTATTTTAATTTCACATTTAAAACAGCCGCTTGGATGGTATCAAGCCTTCCATTAATACCGATGTATTTATGCTTATATCTTTGCACTTGTCCATGATTTAAATAAATTTTTATTTTTTGCGCTAATTCATCATCTTGGGTAAAAATCGCCCCGCCATCTCCATAAGCACCTAAAGGCTTAGACGGAAAAAAGCTTGTGCAAGATATATCAGCTATAACACATGATTTTATACCTTTTTGACTAGCTCCAAAACTTTGCGCACTATCTTCTATCAAAGCAATGTTTTGACTTTTACAAAGTTCTTTTAAAGCAAACATATCAGGCATAAGCCCAAAAATACTCACAGCAATTATAGCTTTAGTTTTAGGCGTGATAGCACTTTGAACTTTTTCTAAACTAAGATTATAATCTTTAAAATCAATATCTACAAAAACAGGCTTAGCACCGACTAGAGCAACCATTTCAGCCGTAGCTATAAAGGTAAAACTTGGCACTATTACCTCATCATCCCTACCCACACCCAAAGCCATCAAGGCTAAAAATAACGCGCTTGTGCCACTTGAACAGCCTATTGCATATTTAACACCTACATATTTAGCCAAATTATTTTCAAATTCTTCTAATTTTGCACCACCTATAAAAGAGGTGCTTTGTAAAACTTCACCAATAGCCTCATCGATTTCATTTTTATAAGCATTATATTGAGCATTTAAGTCTATAAAAGGAATTTTCATTATATTAACCTTATAAATTTAAAATCATGATTATAAGATAGTTTTACTTAATTTAAAGTATTTTTGGTATTATTTTAAGCAAAAAACTAGCTAGGAAAATCTATGGATATAAGAAAAGAATATTTAGAATTTTTTAAATCAAAAGGACATGAAATCACTCCTTCAAGCCCTTTGGTGCCTGATGATGCAACTTTACTTTTTACTAATGCAGGTATGGTACCTTTTAAAAGCATATTTACCGGAGAAGTACCACGCCCTAATCCTCCGCGTAAAACAAGCTGTCAAACTTGTATAAGAGCTGGTGGAAAACATAATGACTTAGACAATGTAGGCTATACGGCAAGACATCATACTTTCTTTGAAATGCTTGGGAATTTTAGTTTTGGAGATTATTTTAAAGCACAAGCCATTGCTTATGCTTGGGAATTCGTAACTGAAGTTTTAAAATTACCTAAAGAAAGATTATATGTAACCGTTCATGAAAGTGATGATGAAGCATATGAGCTTTGGCAAAAACATATAGAAAAAGAAAGAATTTATAAATTTGGCGATAAAGATAATTTCTGGCAAATGGGCGATACTGGACCATGCGGGCCTTGTAGTGAAATTTTTTATGATCAAGGCGCTGAGCATTTTAATTCTAGTGAAGATTATATGGGTGGAGATGGAGATAGGTTCTTAGAAATTTGGAACCTAGTTTTTATGCAGTATGAAAGAAGTGCAGATGGAACGCTTACTCCATTACCAAAACCAAGTATTGATACAGGCATGGGGCTTGAAAGAGTTAGTGCTATAAAAGAAGGAAAATTTAGTAATTTTGATAGTTCTTTGTTTATGCCTATTATTGAGAGTATTGCAAAACTTTGCGATAAAACTTATACTTATGAAAGCGGAGCTAGTTATAGAGTAATTGCTGATCATATAAGATCAAGTGTATTTTTACTTGCTCAAGGAGTTGGGTTTGATAAAGAAGGCAGGGGCTATGTTTTAAGAAGAATTATGCGTCGTGCCTTAAGACATGGATATTTGTTAGGTCTTAAAAGAGCTTTTATGTATGAGCTTGTAGATGTAGTTTGTGAGTTAATGGGTAGGCATTATACTTACTTAAATGAAAAAAAAGAATTTATTAAAGAACAAATCAAACTAGAAGAAGAAAGATTTTTAAGCACTATTGAAAATGGTATAGAAATTTTTAACGAAGAACTTAAAAAAACTAAAGATATTTTTAGTGGTGAAGTAGCTTTTAAACTTTATGATACTTATGGTTTTCCGCTTGATTTAACCCAAGATATGCTAAGAGAAAAAAATCTTAGTATAGATGAGGCTAAATTTAATGAGCTTATGCAAGAACAAAAAGATAGAGCTAAGGCTTCTTGGAAAGGAAGTGGGGATAAAGCAGTTAGCGGGGACTTTAAAGTTTTATTAGAAAAATTTGGCAAAAATGCTTTTAGTGGCTATGAAAATTATGAAGAAAAAACTAAAATCATGGCTATTTTGGATGAAAATTTTAAAATCACAACCGAAGCTAAGGCAGGAGATATAGCGTGGTTAATGCTTGAAAAAACTCCATTTTATGCAACAAGTGGAGGGCAAAGTGCTGATATAGGCTTTATCAATGAAAATGAGGTTTTAGATACACAAAAATTCTTTGATATTAATCTTAGTCAAGTGAAATTAAAACAAGATCTTAAAACAAACGATGAAGTGTTAGCTTGCATAGATACTAAAAAAAGAGAACAAATCGCAAGACATCATAGTGCGACACATTTATTACACCATGCTTTAAGAGAAATTCTTGGCTCACACATTAGCCAAGCAGGTTCTTTGGTAGAACATAATAAATTAAGATTTGATTTTACTCATCCAAAGGCTCTAAATAAAGAAGAATTAAAGCAAATAGAAGCTTTGGTAAATACTTACATCATGCAAGCAAATGAAGCTAAAATTGAAATTTTAGCTTTAGATGAAGCTAAAAAAAGTGGTGCAATAGCTTTATTTAGTGAAAAATATCAAGAAAAAGTAAGAGTTTTAACCCTAGGAGCTAGCAAAGAGCTTTGCGGTGGTACTCATGTGAAAAATAGCTCTGAAATAGGAAGTTTTTACATCATCAAAGAAAGTGGTGTTAGTGCTGGGGTTAGAAGGATAGAAGCGGTGGTAAGTAAAGCTGCACTTGATTATGTTAGTGAAAATTTAAAAGAGCTAAACCAAGTTAAAGAAGAGTTAAAAACTCATGATATTTTAAGCTATGTAGCAAAATTAAAAAATGAAATAGCTGGTTTAAAAAATGAATTAAAAAATTCAAGCAAAGCAGAATTAAATTCTAAAGAACTAAATGGCATTCAATATTGTGTACAAAAAATAGATAGTGGTGATATAAAAACTATGATAGATGAGTTTAAAAACAAATTTAACAAAGCTGTAATTTTACTTTTACAAGAAAAAGAAGGTAAGATTATCATAGCAGCAGGTGTTAAAGACACTTCGTTAAAAGCTGGTGTTTTGGTAAAAGAAATTGCACAAATGCTTGGTGGAAACGGTGGCGGTAGAGATGATTTTGCAACAGCTGGCGGTAAAGATACAAGTAAAATAGAACAAGCGCTTGATCATGCTAGAAAAATCATAGAAGAAAGTCTTGCTTAATGCTTTATTTAGCTTCAAGTTCGCCTTCACGCGTTGCTTTATTAAAAGAAGCAAATATCACTTTTGAGCAAATTATTATCGATTATGATGAGAGTTTAATAAAAAAAGATAATCCAAGCTCTTATGTGCAAAAAATTGTTTTAGAAAAAGAAAGACAATTTTTTACAAAATATCCTGACTTAAAAAATGTTTTATTTGCTGATAGCATAGTTTGTGCTCAAAATATCATTCTAACTAAAGCTAAAAGCGACAATGAGGCTTTTAATATGCTCAATTTGCAAAGTGGCAAAAGCATTAGCGTTTTAAACGCGATGATTTTAGTTTTAGAAGATAAAAAGATTTTTAATCTTAGCAAGTGTGATTTGATCTTAGATAAATTTGATTTAAAAGATATGCAAGAATACATTGATTCAAAACTTTATCAAGGTAAAGCCGGTGCTGTGATGTGTGAGGGATTTCATAAAAAATACATTAAAAAAATCATAGGCCATCAAAGTACAGCACTAGGGCTTAATATAGAACTTTTGAAAGCATTTTTATGATAAAAATTTTAAAAATATTTCTTTCTTTTTGTATAGTATGTATGGTTGGAGTTTTTATATTTATTGCATATTTGTTTTCTGATTCTGATTTAAATCAATACACCTTTAAAGATTACAAACCGCCTCTTACAACACAAATTTTTGATAAAAATGGAAAATTAGTTGCAAATGTTTTTGAGCAACACCGCTTTTATGCTCCTTATGAAGAACTTCCACCAAGACTTATAGAAGCTTTGGTAGCCATTGAAGATACTAGCTTTTTTGAACATGGTGGGGTTAATATAGATGCAATTTTTAGAGCAGCTATTAAAATCATAAGAAGCGGTGGAAAAACCATGGAAGGAGCTTCCACTCTTACTCAACAATTCATAAAAAATACAGAATTAACTCCTGAGCGTACTTTGAGCAGAAAGCTAAAAGAAGCTTTGCTTGCATATAAGATAGAAAGTACTTTAACTAAAGAGCAAATTTTAGAAAGATATTTAAATTTCATCTTCTTTGGACATGGATATTATGGAGTAAAAACTGCTGCGCTTGGGTATTTTAGAAAAAATTTAGATGAGCTTAGCTTAAAAGAAATTGCCATTTTGGTAGGTATGCCAAAGGCTCCAAGTACTTATGATCCTACTAGACATTTAGATCTTTCTTTAGCTAGAGCAAATAGCGTAGTACAAAGGATGTATAATCTTGGTTGGATTTCTAAAGAAGAGTATGAAAATGCCTTAAAAGAAATTCCAAAAGTATATGATGATACCTTAACACAAAATGCAGCTCCTTATGTAACTCAAGAAGTTTTAAAACAACTAAGCGGGATTAAAGACTTAAAAAGTGGTGGCTACAAAATAGAACTTGCCATTGATCTTGATGTGCAAAATATTGCAAGAGAAGCCTTAAAATTTGGCTATGATGAAATAGTTAAAAGAGATAAAGATGCAAATTTAAGCACACTCAATGGAGCTATGATAGTAGCAAATCATCAAAATGGAGACATTTTAGCCTTAGTTGGCGGGGTAAATTACACAAAAAGTAATTTCAACCGCGCCACTCAAAGCTTAAGACAACCGGGGAGTTCTTTTAAGCCTTTCTTATATCAAATTGCCATTGACATGGGCTATTCTCCTATGAGTAAGGTTGCTGATATTTCAAGAATTTTTGAAAGTACTAAAAAAGATGAGAAAGATTGGAAACCTAAAAATTATGGTGGAAAATTTCTAGGACTCATAAGTTTAAAAGAAGCGCTAACTGGCTCAAGAAACCTAGCTACCATAAATTTAGCTCTTGCCCTAGGACTTGATGTAATCCACGATAAGCTTCAATTTATGGGCTTTGAAAACATACCGGTTGATTTATCTATAGTTTTGGGTAGCTTTGGAATTTCCATTTATGATTATGCTAAACTTTACACGGTATTTGGAAACTATGGTGTGCAAAAAGACTTATTACTCATTAAAAGAGTAATCGATAAAAATGGTAAAATAGTAGTAGAATTTAATTCCGGAGAAAGAAAAATCAGCGAACCTGAACAAGCCTTTTTAGTCAATGATATGATGCAAAATGTTGTAAAAAAAGGCACTGGGCGTAATGCTAGAGTAGAAGGGATTGAAATAGCTGGAAAAACAGGCACTTCAAATAAAAGCATTGATGCGTGGTTTTGTGGCTTAACTCCTGAAATAGAAGCTATCATTTGGTATGGAAATGATGATAATAAGCCTATGAAACAAATAGAAGGTGGGGCAAGAACTGCTGCGCCGGTTTTTAAAGAATTTTTAACAAAATACTTAGAACTTTATCCTGATAGCGCTAGAAAATTTATCATCCCAAAAGGGGTTTATCAAGGAATTTATGAAAAACAAAGAGAGTACTATACCAATACTTCTCCATTTCCAAAAAACAACCCTGCTCTATCTGAAAATAATGAGGTAATTTTTTAAAAATATTTTTTATAAAATAATAAAAATTATCCTTCTATTTTCCTTTATATGTTTTAATATCACAAAATATATAAAGGATGCTTCATGAATATCACAAACGAACAATTATATAACAAAAGACGCCATTTTTTAAAACTAGGTGCTGGAGCTTTAGTTAGTTCAGCTTTAGTTCAATCTGAATTAATGGCATTAAATTTCTTTCCTGATCCTAACAATGAAAAATTAAATTTAAGTGAAGAAAAAATTGCAACTAATTATGTTAATTTTTATGAATTTTCTACTGATAAAAAAAGAGCTGTTGAGCTTGCAAAAAATTTCAACACAAATGGTTGGAAAATAGAAGTTAGCGGGGAAGTTGAAGAACCTTTGACTTTAACTATGCAAGATTTATTGGCTTTTCCATTAGAAGAGAGAATTTATAGATTTCGCTGTGTTGAAACTTGGTCCATGGTGGTGCCTTGGGTTGGTTTTGAATTGCGTGCTTTAAT
The DNA here is from genome assembly GCF_025773245.1 of Campylobacter sp. CNRCH_2007_0968H. Classification (NCBI taxonomy): domain Bacteria; kingdom Pseudomonadati; phylum Campylobacterota; class Epsilonproteobacteria; order Campylobacterales; family Campylobacteraceae; genus Campylobacter; species Campylobacter sp. CNRCH_2007_0968H. The sequence continues at coordinate 221,560 of NZ_JAKMTQ010000001.1, forward strand.
AGAAAAATGTAAAATTAAAAGTGAGGCTAAATTTATAAAATTTACCACTCTTTTTGATAAAAATCAATTTGCTGATCAAGCCTCATTTTTTCCAACTCTTGATTATCCTTATGTAGAGGGCTTAAGATTAGATGAGGCTATGCACCCACTAACACTTATGGCTGTGGGCATGTATAAAAAGCCTTTATTAGGACAAAATGGAGCACCAATTCGCCTTGTAGTTCCATGGAAGTATGGCTTTAAAAGTATAAAATCTATTGTAAAAATAGAATTTACCAAAGAACAACCTAAAAGCACATGGGAGTTAGCAAACCCTAGAGAATATGGATTTTATGCTAATGTTAATCCAAATGTCTCTCACCCAAGATGGTCTCAAGCAAACGAGCGTCCTTTGGGGGATTTTTTCACTAAGCCTACGCAAATGTTTAATGGCTATGAAAAAGAAGTAGCGCATTTGTATAAAGATATGGATTTAAAGGTTAATTTTTAATGAGCAAAAAAGTTTATAATATCAGTGGATTTTTAGCTTTTGTTTTAAGTATTGTTTTTAGTGTTTATCAAATCATGCAAGAATTTGATATTGTAAAATCTGTATATTTTTATAGTGGTGTATTTGGCTTAATCTTTTTTGGATTAAGCCTATTTTTTTCACTTTTAAAGTATAAACACACAAAAGATTACCCTAAATTTTTAGGTTTTTATGCATTTTTTTGGGCTTTGATTCACTTTTTTAATTACTTTGCTTTTAGTAAAAATTTAGATTTAATGCTTTTTTTCAAAGATACTTTTAGTAAAAATTTAGAATTTAGTGGTTTTATAAGCTTTTTCACACTCACACTTATGTTTATAAGCTCATTTAAGCTTTTTAAAAAATTAAGTAAGATAAGAAAATTTGGCTATTTTTGCTTTTTACTAGTATCTTGGCATTATTTTTTATCTGCAAAAATACCGCAAATTCCACATTTTTTAGCACTGAGCCTAGCTTTAATTCTCTTATTTTTTAAATTATGGAATAATTACAAAAAAAGAAGAAATAAATATTTACAAGCTCAATCATTATAAAAACATTTTATATTTTCCACAAACCCTCAACAGAGAGTTTGTGATTTAATCATCGTTTTTAATACTAATATAAACTAACGCTAAAAGCATATAGGTTACTAATCTAGTAGCATCAGGCAAACCATTCCAAGTTTTACTCATCCACATGCCAAACCACTCTGCAGCCACCACTTGAAAACCAAAAAACCATAACAAACAACAACAAGTTAAAGCAATGATTCCAAATTTTTTAGCTTCATGGAAAGTTTTTGCATCTAAATTTCTTGCTTTAAACATATCTAAAGCACCTTTTAAAGCAGTCAGCATAATAAAAGCTTCAAAACAAATAATAAAGATATAGGCAATATGATGAATCGTAGAATTTGTAATAGCCCTATAAACAATAGCATTACCTAAATAATCAGGCTTAGTATCCATACTCATAACATGTTTTACAAACTGAAAATTTGAATTATAATCAGTTATATTACCAAAAACAACAATAGCAGCCAAAGAGGCAACGGTAAGCAAGATAATCATTTTAGAATATCTTATTACACTCATCATAGAAAAACTACAATTGCAATTCATTAAATACTCCTTTTTGTTAAAGTTATATTAATATAATACAACAAATATTAAATAAAACTGAAATATCTAACGCAATCTTAAAGAATTGACTACAACCGTTACCGAACTAAAACACATTGCTAAAGCTGCCAAATGCGGACTAAGACTTATAAATGGCACAAGACCTGCCGCAATGGGAATACATAAAGCATTGTAAACAAAAGCCCAAAAAAGATTAAGTTTGATGATATTTTTAGTTCTTTGAGAAAGCTCAAAACAATAAGCTATTAAAGATAAATCATCTTTTATCAAAATCAAATCTCCGCTTTTTTTAGCAAGCTCACTTGCTTTAGAAAAACTTATGCTTGCGCTAGCTAAATTTAAAGCAGGAGCATCATTGATACCATCTCCTATAAAAAGAACTTTTTCTTTTTTGATTTTTTCTTTTATGAAATCAAGTTTTTGCTCAGGTTTTAAATCAGAATAATATTCATCAACATTAAGTTCATTTGCTATTTTAGTAACACTTTTTTTATTATCACCACTTAAAATAATACTTTTTATACCTTTTTGCTTTAAATTTGCTATCAAATTTTTAGCTTCGTTTTTAAGTTCATTTTTTAAACAAACCCCGCCAAGACAAATATTATTTTTTGCAAAATACAAACATATAGGTGCTTGATCTTCAAATTCTTGCAAAAATTGCTTGCTTTTTTGTATATCAACACTATTTTCAAGCATTAATTTTTCATTGCCTATTAAATATTTATCATCATTTTCCTCATAAAGCAAACCACTACCCACTAAAACACTTAATTTTCCTTGTAAATTTAAATTTACATTCAATTTTTTAGTAAAAGCCTTTGCGATTGGATGTGAGCTTAAATTTTCAATTTGCGTGAGTTTTTGAAAATTTTCTTGAGTTAGATCATACTTATAAACACTTAAATCATCTTGACTTAAAGTGCCTGTTTTATCAAAAATAGCAAGTTTTATACTAGCTAAATTCTCTAATACCGCTGGATTTTTTACTAAGATAAAATTTCTTGCACCATTTGCTAAAGCACTAACTATGGCTATAGGGGTTGCTAAGCCCAAAGCGCAAGGACAAGAGATTAAAAGAGTGGCACAAGCATGTAAAAATGCTGCGTTGACTCCTTCTTTAAAATACCAAAAAACAAACACAAAAAGCGATAAAACAATAATACAAGCTACAAAATAAGCTGAAATTTTATTAGCTAAATTTGCTAAAGGTGTTTTGATATTGCCTGCTTTAAAAACAAGATCTTTAATTTGTTCTAATGAGCTTTCAATCGCCTTTTTACTAGCTTTAATTTTTAAGCTTCCATTAATCAACACACTTCCTGCTAGAATTTCATCATTTTGTTTTTTCAAAAGTGGTAAAAATTCTCCTGTTAAAAAACTCACATCAACCTCAGCCTCGCCTGCTATAATCACCCCATCAACAACAACGCTTTCACCCTCTTTCACTAAAATCACATCATTTTCTTTTACAAAAGCACTAGGTATGCTTTTTATACTTGCATCTTCTAAGATTATATTAGCTTTTTTAATATCTATATTTTTTAGTTTGTTTTGATATTCTAAGGATTTAAATTTAGCCTTTTCTTCTAAGTATTTACCTAATAAAACAAAGCTTACAATCATCGCTCCGCCACTAAAATACAAATAACCATCTTTACTAAATACCTCAAAATACACAAAAAAAGAATATATAAAAGAAGTAAAAGCTCCTAAAGATATCAAGGTATTCATATCTAAATTTTTATGTTTTAATCCTTTAAGAGCGTGGATAAAAAAACCTTTTCCGCAATAAAAAATCGCTATCATAGATAAAAACATTTGAATTAAAGCAGAAACATTTCCTTGAACAAACATTTCAAAATACATCACAATAGAGCTTAAAATTATACTCATAATAAGCTTTGTTTTCATATTTTTAAGCTCTTTGAGTTTAAATTCGTATAAATTTTGCTCTTCTTGTAATATTTCAAAACCCAAAGCCTTAATTTTTTCTTTGATCTTTGCTTCTAAAGATAAATCTTTAAGCAAAAACACTCCACTAGAATTGACATAAGAAACACTTACATCTTCTACCCCATCAATTTTTGCACAAACTTTTTCTATAGCATTAGAGCAATTAACACAAGTCATATTGCCTATTTTTAACTTTAACTCATGCTTCATCTATCTCAAAACCTAAATCTTGCAATTGTTTTTTAAACTCTTCAACTTGCTCTGCTTTTAAATCAATCTCTATGCTTTTATTTTCAACACTTATTTGCATAGCACCAAATTCATCTTCCAATGAAGCTTTGATTAAATTTACACAACTTTGACAATTAATATTTTTAGTTTTTATAATCATTTATTCTCCTTTTTCTCTGTATTCATATTTATGAGCGTGAAAAATTTTATTTTTTATAAATTTAAAACCCATTTTTTCATAAAGCATTTTTGCATTTATATTTTCATCTTCTACGATTAATGAAAGCTTTTTACCATTTTTCAAAGCTTCATTGAAGGCATATTCAATCAATTTCTTAGCAATACCTTTCCCTCTTGCCTTTTCATCTACGCAAATACTATCTAAATAAAACTCATTATCACATTCTTTTAAAACTTTTTCATTAATTCCTAAAAATTCTAAATGCTCATTGAAAGGCTTATCTAGCTCATCTGCCAAAGCCCCATCATAAAAACAAATCACACCTAAAATTTCATTATCTTCTTCATAAACATATATATTTTCATAGCTTAAACGATTATTTTCATGAGTGAAGAAATTTTCTAAAACCTCTATGGCTTTTTGATGATCATTATAGCCACTAAGTTTATATATAAAATGATCCATTGCCAAAGCAAGCAATTGTATACATTTTTTAACATCATCTTTCCTAGCTTTTCTGATCACTCTTTTGCTCCTTTAAAATCAAATTTAGACTTCTTAGTTTATACTTTTAACTTTAAAACAATATAAGAAAGAGAGGATTTATGGGAAGAGCGTTTGAATATCGCAGAGCCTCTAAAGAAGCAAGATGGGATAAAATGAGCAAACTTTTTCCAAAACTTGCAAAGGCTATACAAGTAGCAGCAAAAGAAGGCGGAGCTGATCCTGATATGAACCCAAAGCTTCGTAGTGCCATAGCTACTGCAAAAGCTAATAATATGCCAAAAGACAATATCGATGCAGCTATTAAAAGAGCAAGTGGAAAAGATAGTGCTGATATTAAAAATATCCACTATGAGGGAAAAGCAGCACATGGGGCTTTAATCATTGTTGAGTGTATGAGTGATAATCCTACACGCACAGTGGCTAATGTAAAAGCAATTTTTAGCAAAAATGGTGGAGAAATTTTGCAAAATGGCTCTTTGACTTTTATGTTTTCACACAAAGCTGTTTTTCATCTTGAAAAATATGATGGAGATTTAGAAGAACTTGAGCTTGAACTTATTGATGCAGGACTTGAAGAACTTGAGCAAAATGAAGAGGAATTACTAATTATAGGTGATTACACTGCTTTTGGTGAGCTTAGTAATGCCATAGAAAAAAAAGGCTTAGTGCTTAAAAAAGCAGGACTTGAATATCTTGCTAATAACCCCGTAAGCTTTAGCGAAGAGCAACTTCTTGATATTGAAAAATTGCTTGATAAATTAGAAGATGATGATGATGTACAAGCAGTTTATACCAACATAGAATAGGAGCAAAAAATGCTTAAAAAAATCGACATAAAAGATGCAAAAAAATACAATTTTGCTATCATTAGCACCGAAAAAGGTGATATGAAATTAGAATTATTTCCCGATGAAGCACCACAAACTGTGTGTAATTTTGCTAATTTAGCTAATGAAGGTTTTTATGATGAGCTTGTTTTTCACCGTGTGATTCCAAATTTTGTAATACAAGGTGGTTGTCCTTATGGTATAGGTTCAGGTGGTCCTGGTTATGAGATAGAATGTGAATGTGACGATCAAAAACACAAACATTTAAGAGGTAGTTTATCTATGGCTCATGCTGGTAGAGATACAGGTGGTTCACAATTTTTTATTTGTCACAGCCCGCAACCTCATTTAGATGGAGTGCATACTATCTTTGGACAAATCAATCCTGAAGACAAAGAAAGTTTAGAAGTACTAGATAGCATTAGAGCAGGAGATAAAATCAAAACTATCCAAATTTTAGAAAAACTTTAATTTTACATCTCCTTAAAATTGTGCTATGATTTTTTAAGGAGATTAGTTATGCATTTTATTTTTATTTGTATTCATCTTATCTGTGCTATATTTTTTATAGCCTATGTGTTTTTTGATGTTTGTGTTTATTGCTTTGCTTATAAACACGAAAGCAAAGAAGATTGCGATAAAATTAAAAAAGCCTATACCAAGTCAAGTATTTTTATTTTTGCTAGTATTTTTATCTTACTTTTATTGAGTGGTTTTTATCTTTTAAGTTTTTATGAATTTAATTCTTTTTGGGATTTTTTTGCAAGCAATTTTGGAGTATTTTTATTTATCAAGCTTTTGCTACTAATAACAATGTTAGCTTTAACTTGTTATTCTTTGTTTTTTATAAAAATTTTAAAAAGAAAAGATCCTTTAAAATCTCACTTGATTGCATTGATTTTATGCATTTTAATAGCCATTTGTGCAAAAGCCATGCTATATTTTTAAAACATTAAAACTAAATTTATATCATTAGTTTAAAAAATTAAAGGGTGTTTATGCTTGGAGATATTATAGATTTTTTACTTACTCTTGCAAAAGATTGGGGTTATTGGGGGATTATCTTTCTTATGTTTATAGAAAGCTCCTTTTTTCCTTTTCCTAGTGAAGTAGTCATGATACCTGCTGGATATTTAGCTCATCAAAACGAACTTAACTTTTGGCTATGTCTACTTTGTGGGACTTTTGGAGCTCTTTTGGGTGCTTTATTAAATTATTACTTATGTTATTTTTTAGGGCGTAATGTTATTTTAAAAATATGTAAATATTTTGGAGTTAATGAAACAAAATTTGCTCAGTTTGAAGCCTTTTTCAATAAACATGGTGAAATATCAACATTTAGCGGTAGATTAATCCCTGGATTGCGTCAATACATTTCTTTACCTGCTGGACTTGCAAGAATGAATTTGAAAAAATTTATATTTTATACTAGTTTGGGAGCTGGAATTTGGTGTTTGATTTTACTTATATTAGGTTATATTTTAGGTAAAAATGAAGACTTACTTAAAGAATATCTACATTTTGTTATTATTGCTTGTATTATTTTTATAAGTATGCTTTTAGCTATCTATATTTATATACAAAAAAAGAAAAATCACACTTAATTTTTTTTAACTTCCTTAAATTACCTAGTGCATACATTTTTAATATTTTTACAAAAATATTTTAAATTTATAAGATTTTATATTTTAATTTTGATAAAATCTTTAAAAACTATTTTAAAGAATATTTATGCAAAAACCATCAATTCAAAATTTAACTAATTTTTTAATCGAATATATTAGCGTTTTTCTAAGTGCAGGAACTTACACAGCAAGAGTAGCAAAATGCGTTGGAAGGATAGCTAATGCGTATGGTTATGAAATTAATATGAATTTTTTCTTTCATCATACTACGCTAAATATTTTTGATAAAGATGACAATTCTATACAAAGAACCTACATTATACCTAACAAACACAATCATATTAATTTTAAACTTATTTTAGAACTTAGTGCATTAAGTTGGCAAATTCATGATCATAAATATAACCTAGAAGAAGCCAAAATTTCTCTTTTAAAACTCAAACAAACCAAAAGAAATCCTTTTTTAGCTAATTTATTTTTAGTTTCAGCAGCAAATTCGGCCTTTTGTAAGCTATTTGGGGGAGATTTTTATGGATGTTTATTTGTATTTTTAGCTACTTTGGTTGGTTTTAGTTTGAGAGTTTTACTCACTAGAATAAAAATTGATTTAAGAATTCAATATATTTTTTGCTCTTTTTTATCTTCTTTTATTGTGTTTTTTGGAGTGGATTTAAAGCTTATACAAGAAGCAAATATTGCTTTGGGTTCTAGTATCTTGTATTTAATACCTGGAGTTTATTTTATAAACTCAATTATAGATATTTTAAAAGATCACATACTTATGGGTTTTAGTCGTATTATTAGTGTGGCGATATTGGTATGCTGTATTGCTATTGGAATTTATACCACTCTTAGCATTAGTGACTTTGGAATTTTAAGATGATTGATTATTCTTCTATACTTTGGGATATGTTTTTTGCAGCTTTAACAGGATTTGGTTTTGCTTATGTGTGTAATCCGCCCTTTAAAACACTCATACTTTCAGCCATATTAGCCGCCATAGCACATGGTATGCGTTTTACTCTAATGGGGTATTTTGGCTTTCAAACTTTAGCTATTGCGACCTTTATAGCTTCTTTTAGCATAGGTTGTCTTGGTTTGTTTTTGGCTAAGATTTTTAAAACACCTGCTGAAATTATAGCTTTTCCTGCTCTTATCCCTATGATACCCGGAATTTACGCATACAAAGCTATATTGTATTTGATTTCTTTTATACGCTCAGAGGATATTGGCGAAAAAACTAATTTTTTGATTCATTTTTTTGATTATTTCTTTACAACACTTTCGGTAACATTAGCTCTAGCAGTAGGAGTAAGCATAACCTTGCTTTTATTTTTTGAACAAAGCTTTATGATGACAAGAAGTATTAAAAAAAGCAAAAATCACGATCAAAATTAATCGTGATTCATTTTATTCTTTGCCTCTATTCCCATGAGTGCAAAAGCTGTTTTAATACTCAAGGCACATATGGCAAAAAGTTTTAAAAGCTCATCTTCATTGCTTGAGCCAACAACTTTATTTTCATTATAAAATTTATGAAATAAAGAGGCTAAATTTTTTAAATAATCAGGAATTTTTTGCAAGGCTCTTGATTCGAATGCATCATTAAGTACTGCTTTTAAATTTAAGCTTTCAAACAAAAGATTCATACCATCTTCATTTAAACTCTCAAATTTAGCATATATAACATCATTTACACTCTTACCTGCTTTGGCAAATACTTGATGAATTCTCGCATGAGCATAATTAATATAATACACAGGATTAGAGCTATCTTCTTTTTTAAACTCATCTACATCAAATTCCAAATGCGTATCACATTTTTTACTGATAAAAATATATCTTAGCACATCACTACCAAGTTCTTCTAAAACATCACCCATTAAAATGAAATTTCCTGCTCTTTTACTCATCTTATAAGGCTCGCCATTTTTTAAGAGTGAAACCATTTGTGCTAAGATAATTTCAAGATTTTGACTATCATGACCTAAAAATTCCATAGCAGCTTTCATTCTAGCAATATAGCCGTGATGATCAGCCCCCCATATATTGATACACTTATCATAACCACGACTCATTTTATCTTTATGATAAACTATATCAGCAGCTAGATAAGTTCCTTTTCCATTATCTTTAATAATCACACGATCTTTTTCATCACCTTTAGCACTTGATGCAAGCCATATTTTACCATCTTGCTCATAAGTACCACCATGCTCTTTTAAGGCTTTTAAAGTATTTTCTAATTCACTATAATAGCTTGTTTCACTCACATAAGTATCAATAAATATCTTAGCATCGGCTAAATTTTGCTTAATAATTTTTAGCATTTTATCCTTAGCCCAAAGCGCTAATTGTGGAATATTTCCTTCTATAAAAAAATCTTTTTCAAATTCAGCAAAAGCCTCTTTTGCTACATCTACGATATATTCACCTTTATAATACTCATCAGGATATCGAACTTGCTCTTTTAAACAATGCTCTTTTACTGCAAGCAATATAGAAAGACCCAAAAGATAAATTTGATTACCCGCATCATTAACATAATATTCTGTATCAAATTTATATCCTAAATGTCTAGCAACCCTAGTTAAAGTATCACCAAAAATAGCCCCTCTAGCATGCCCTATGTGTAAAGGTCCTGTTGGATTTGCACTAACATATTCAAGTAAAAAACTCTGCTCTTTTTTTTCATCTTTTGCAAAATTTTCACTATCACTCAAAGCTTGCGTAGCCAAAGAATTTAAAAAAGCCTTTGAAAGCTTAAAATTTACATAACCATTTAAAGCCTCTACACTTTCAAAACAATCACAATCTTTTAACTTAGCAACAATATCATTAGCAATTATTATAGGGTTTTGCCTTAATTCTTTAGCTAAAGAAAAAGCCAAAGGTGTAGCAAAATGGGCTAAATTTTTATTCTTAGGATTTTCTAAGATAAAATCTCTTCCTAGTTTCTCTTTAATTTCTTTATAAACTAAAGTTTTCAACGTATCGCCTTAAGCTTTTTTTGTTTCTTCATTATTTTCTTTTACTAGCACATCTTTTTCGTTGATTTTTTCAATTTTTTGTGCATCTTCTTGAACGATTTTTTTATCATCATCAGTATTCATTTCATCTTTAAAAGTTTTAATACCTTTTCCTAAACCTTTAGCAAGCTCTGGAATTTTTTTAGCACCAAAAAGTAATACTACAATAAGTAATATAATTAACCATTGGGTTCCACTTGGCATATGCATTTTATTCTCCTTTATTCCATTGAATTTGAATTTGTTTTAAATCATGTTTTGTACTTTTTAATTTTGAAGCTTCAAAAACTGCTTCTAGCTCCCTATAACTTTTTTCTAGATCATCATTTATGATTAAAAAATCATATCGATCCAAATAAGCCATTTCATCACTAGCATTTTCTAATCTTTTGCTAATATCTTCTATTTTATCAGTATTTCGCTTAAGCAATCTTTTTTCAAGTTCTTTTTTATCTTTAGTTGTGATAAATACAGAAGTAATATAATTAGGCATTTTTTCTTTAGCTATGCAAAAGCCTTGCACATCTATATCAAAAATGACACTTTTACCCTCTTGCAATGCTTTTTTTACAGGAATTAACGATGTACCATAGTAATTTTTATGCACTAAAGCCCATTCTAAAAAATCACCTTTTTCTATACCTTGTTTAAATTCTTCTTCACTGATAAAAAAATAATCTACTCCATTTTTTTCATTTTCCCTAGGAGCTCTTGTTGTGCTTGAAATAGAAAAATAAATATTATCTTTTTCTTTAAAAAGTTTTTGAAGCAAGGTACTCTTACCTGCTCCACTTGGCCCTGAAATAATTAAAATTTGACCGCTCAATGTTTATCCTCATCAAAGCTTATATTGATGTTTATATTCATCTTCATACCTTTCAAGGCTGCCTTTAAAGTATCATCAGTAATACTTGAAGTAATGGTTTGAGCTATACTCTTACTAAGCTCATTTACCATTTCATCTTCTTGTAAATTTTCTATTTTTTCTTGAGTGCTTAATCTATTTTCTTCTTTCTTTTCTACAATAGCTGGAGCAAGCTCTTCGCCTAAAGCCAACATAATATCATTTTCATTTAAATTTGCAAACTCATCTTGTGTATCGTCTAAAATTTCGCTCATATTTTCCTCTATATTTTCCTCTATATTTTCCTCTATATTTTCCTCTATATTTTCCT